>CAYOHN010000148.1:0-8531 GCA_964403735.1 uncultured Spirochaetales bacterium
TCGCGGCGCAGGTGGCGAGATCCGTGAGGTCGCAGTCCGTGTCCCCCTCCGCCACGCCCAGGACAGCGAGGACATTCACGAAGTTGGCCGACAGCGCTGCCATCTCGCTCGAGAAGCCCGGTGGCGGGGTCCCGTCTTGCAGCACGTCGAAGCCGGGATCGCCGGGGCCGCGCGCGCCGGGAAGGACGACCTGTCCTCCGCGGACGAAGCGGGTGGCGACGGGGTTGTTCCCGAAGCCGGGCAGCGCTTGAAGCAACACGCTCGCCTCGGTATGGAAGAGATCGATTCCATCGACGTCGCAATCGGTGCCAAAGAACGGGCCGCAGCCCAGCAGCGCCTCCTGCTGGTCGCTCAGGTAGAGGCTCAGGTTTCCTCTGGTGACAATCGGCGCATCGAAACCGGGGAGCGGATCGGCCCCGAATACGCCGCCGCCGGGCGGACCGTCGGCGGGGTCTTGCACCAAGGGCACCAGACTCACGACCCGCTCTGCGGGAATCCCGAGAGAGCCCTGGGCGAGCGACAGGACCGCCGTTCCGACCGACTGGCCGGAGAGCAGCGCGCCGATCCCGTTCGAGACAGGAACCGAGAGCGTGGCGCCGCCCAGATCCAACACCAGCGGCTCGCGAATGTTCGGGAGGTCACCCAGACAGCGACTCGAAAGATCCGGGGCCTCGCCCAGACCACCGGTCAGAGCTAGCAGCGCATTCTCGCCGAAGCCGAGTGACGCCTTGCAGCCCAGATCGAAGGCCTGGCGATTGCCCGACGCGAAGCCGAGCGCATTCTCGGGCGTGAGCTGCCGACCCAGAACGTCGAGAGGACGACCCGTGTCGGGATCGACGTTCCTGCTGAACTCGTTGAAGAGTTCGACGCTCGGCACGTCTTCGTAGCCCCAGAAGTTCATCAGCGCGAAGCTGAAGCGACCCCAGCGCGCTTCGACGCGCGCACCGACCTCGATCCCTTTCGCGCTCTCCCAAGGCGGAGGCGCGTGCTCCTCCCCCGCGAGCCCGATGCCGCTGGTGCCGTGCGCCCAGAGCCCGGTCGACTTGAGGCAGACCAGCCAGACCGTGAAGGGCTCGCCGCAGCGGCCGGTGTCGATCGGCTCGAAGTCGTCGAAGTTCGCCGCCACCTCGACCCGCACGTCCTCGAGCGGCCCGACGTCGAAGAGGGAGTAGACTGCGCGGACGGACCACAGGGCGATGCGGCTCTCCTCGAGGCTCGGCAGCGACGCGAGACCGATGTCGACCGGGTTGAACTGATCGGTGGTGCGGAAGAGTTCCGTCTTCCCCCAGACGATGTTTTGCTTTCCAAGCCGGATCCAGAGCCGCGAGTCCAGCATCTCGAGGTCGAGGAAGGCTTCCTTGAGTTCCCACTCGTCCTGCGAGCCGCCGCGGTTCCAGGCGAGCGGGTTCTCGTCGAAGTTCTGGTCGAAGGAGTCGAACGAGTCGATACGCCGACGGAGCGCAGCGGACTGCGTGTAGAGCGATTCCGTCGCGGGCCGCAGCGGCAGCGCTGAGGTGGTCGAGGTTTCGCCGCGCAGCGCTCCGTTCGGGCGGATGTTCGACTCGAACGGCCACGGTCCGAGTGGGACGGCGACTCCCGAGCGCGGGCCGTTGATCTTCTTCCAGGTGAACTGGTCGTCGGCCGTCGGGCCGAAGGCCGCCGCCACGATCGACGGATCGATCCCGAGGTCGAAGAAAGGCTGGAAGGAAGGGTTCGCCGTGATCGGGAGCAGGTCGAGGCCCGGGTCCTGGACCCGCCCCACCGACTTCCCGACTTCGCGCAGGTCGATCCCTCCGATCTGGGTGAGTGTCGGCCCGTCGGCCCAGTTCCGCGCCGGCGACGCCTCCGCGTCGTCGCCGAAGACGCGCGCGGAGCCAAGCGTGCCGCAGCCGTTGAAGACGCAGTCGTAGCGGACCTCGATGCGCCCGAAAGCCGAGACCAGATCGAAGGGTCCCCAGCCATCCGTGACGATGTCGAGTTCTGGCTCGACGTTCAGCACGAATGCGCTCTGGGCCAGATACGACTCGTCGGGACCGAACCCATCCGCGAGCCCGCGGAGCTGGTGCTCGACGAAGCCGCCGAACTGGAAGCGCCCCTGGTCGGGGGAGACGAGCTTGACCTCCGCCTGAGCCTGCACCACGAGCGGTGCCGCTAGAAGGACGGCTGCGCTCACGCGAACGATCGAGTCGAGCACCATGGCTCAGCGTCCCTTGGTCAGGCGTCCGACGTCGATGTAGCGCCGGATCTTGCCCGAGTTGCCGATCGGTGAGCCGTTCGCGTCCCAGAACTCGATGCGATTGCCGGTTCCGGTCTGCACGTTGATCACGATGTCGGCCACCGTCATCGAGTCGCGCGGTTCGGGCACGCCGTCCCACGGCTCGTAGAACTCGTGGCCGTCCTCGCTCCAGCGCTTGTTGTGGTAGATGATCTTCCAGAGGTCGCCTTTCTGGTCGTAGGCGAACGAATAGAGCATCTCCGCCGTCTCGGTGTCGACGTAGAGGATCTTCTTCGAGTACGGATGGTCGGTGTTCTTCGGGACGAACTGGATCCGGATCGCATGCCGCAGCTCCCAGCGGTCGTCGGCAAACGAGAGCCCGTAGGGGCCGAACGCGTGATCGCGGCTATAGGGATAGGCTTTGACCTGCGAGTTGATGGGCGCGATCACGTCCATGCGGCCGAGGCACGTCCACTCGTACTGCGGCGGAATCCCGAAGAACCCCGAGAAGTCGTCGAAGGTGAAGTCGGTGCCGGAGACGGAGTCGGTGCGCTGCGAAGTCGAGATGCGGCGAACGCGGCGCAGCGTCGGTACGTAGACCCAGGTGTCGTCGTTGCGGGCGGAGGCGAGTGGCCCATCGGAGGACTTGTAGCGGTAGTTGATCAGCGCGACGCCCTTGGCGTCGAACGGCGCCAGCACTTCGACGCCGTAGGCGAGCTTGCGGCTCTCGCCGCGAAAGAGGTCGCCATCGCGCTTTTGCTAATCCGGCTCTGGACGGTTGGACAGCCAGACCTGTTTCGCGGTGGCCTCGTAGAAGAGGGGGAGCTCCTCCCCGCGATCCCAGTACGAATAGAAGGCGTGGCCTCCCTGGCCCATCCCCTGCCAGCGGTAGTCGAAGTTCCAGATCACCTTGACCCCGGCGTGGGGATCGCCCTCGCAGTCGATCTCGTCCATCGGAAACGGCTGCCCGGCGACGTAGCCCGTGAGGCTCCCGTCGGGTCCGATGCGCGCGAGGCCGCGGTTCTTCTCCGTCGCCTCCTGATAGACCGGAGGGGGCGAGTAGTCGCGGAACGCGGGGCCGACCTCAAGGCGCATCCCCTCGTGGAAGATGAACTCGCGGTGGGGCCAGAGCTCGGGAGGCAGGTGGGGGCGGAGGCGGTCGCTTTCCGCGTAGCTGATGACTTCGCCCTCGCGCACCGCAGGCGCGGCAGCGTCCTCGGCTGCGAGTGTCGCGCGTCCGGAGAACAGCAGGAACCACGCAGAGAGAACGGCGAGCGCGATCCGCGAGCAGATCCGCCATCGAGACCCGGCAATCGGGGATCCGGCCAAGGCCATCGGGAGCGTCGCCGGCCGCTCATCCGGGGTCTGTCGTTCGTTCATGGCCGGCCTCCGGCGGTGGGTTCCCACTTCCATCCCCTACTCGAGCGCTGCTGGAGCTGAACGGCTAGGCCGGGCGGAGTTGATTGAGCGCCGCCGTGTTGCGATGAAGGAACTTCTGCTGGTCGGCCCGCGAGATTCCCTCGAGCTCCTCCAGGATGTCCCGCGGATGCTCCATGCCCTCCATGTGCGGCCAGTCGGAGCCATAGAGGACCTGGTCGGCTCCCATGTGCTCGATGATGTCCGGGATCTTGTCCTCCCAGAAAGGGTTGATCCAGACGTTCCGACGGAACAGCTCGGCGGGATCCTCCTTGTAGTACCAGCGCATCCGGTGCTTCGACTGCTCGAGCTTCACGAACAGGTCGCCGAGGAAGCCGGAGCCGTTCTCGACGGAGGCGATGCGCAGGTTCGGGAAGCGCTCGAACATCTTGTCGTAGGCGAAGGTCAGCAGGAAGTCGTAGATGGCGCGCTCGGGGATCAGGCCGGCCACGGAGGGTTTTCTCCCTCCGCCCAATGCATCGATGGCCGAGTTTCCGCCATAACCGTTTGCCGTGTAGCCGTTGCTCCCCACGTGCGCCACGACGGTGATGCCTGCCTCGTGGACGCGCGCCCAGAAGGGATCGAAGCACTCGTCGCAGGGAGAGCGCCAGCCGTCTCGCGTGCGGATCGGAGAGGGGCGCATCACGAGCACCCGCGCAGCGTGCGCGAGCGCCCACTCGAGCTCGCGGCATGCCCAGTCCACATCGGCCAGGGTGATGTACGGCGCGGCGAAGAGCTTTCCCTGGTAGGCGAAGCCCCAGTCCTCGTCGAGCCACCGGTTGAAGCCCTCCGTCAGCACGCAGAGGGCCTCGATGTCGTGAGACATGGCCTGCTCGTACAGCACGCCCGCCGTCGGAAAGAGCCAGACGGCCTCGAGCCCCTGCGCCTCGACTCGGGCGACGCGCGCGTCTCGATCCATGTACTCCGGCGGCATCGGCTCGAGCTTCGAACGGATCAGCTCGTAGAAGGTCTTGCCCTCCGGATTCCCGCGATAGTACTCGCGCAGCGCGCCGGGCTTCGAGATCGGATTGAAGGTCGGATTCCCGACGGCGTGGTTGAGCTTGCCGGCTACGAGGTGGCGGCGCTTCCCGTCCATCTCCACCCACTGTACGCATCGACTCTGCATCTTCCGGGGGACGTGTCGCGTGAACGCGTCTGCTGCCTCGTAGTAGTGGTTGTCGCAGTCGAAGAGGGGACCGTCGTAACGCTCCATGGGAGTCTCCTTGTCTGGCGACCTAGCGGCCGCGGAACTCGGGTTGGCTTCGCTCGAGAAAGGCTCGGATCCCTTCCTGCACGTCGTCGGATCGACCGATGGCTCGCTGGTTGCGGGCTTCGAAGTCGAGAAGGCTCGAGAAGGGGAGATTCGCGCTCTCGTAGACGGCGGCCTTCGCCGCGCCGTGCGCAAGGGTGGGCCCCCGGGCGAGGCGTTCGGCGAGCTCGCGGGTGGCGTCGGGGAGCTCGCCGGCCGGGACCACCCGGTTCACGAGGCCGAGGCGGAGGGCTTCGGCCGCGTCGATCAGGTCACCCGTGAAGAGCAGCTCCAGTGCCTTCGCCGGGCCGACCAGGTCCCGCAGCAGCGCCGAGGCGCCTCCGTCGGGTCCGAGGCCAATGCGGGAGAAGACGACGCCGAAGCGCGCCGTCTCCGCTGCGATCCGCAGATCCGTGGCGAGCGCGAGGCTGCAACCGATTCCTACGGCGTCGCCGTTGATGCTGCCGAGGACGGGCTTCGCGAGCTTGCGCAGGCGGAGGATGCAGCGGTTGCCACGGTCGAGGATGTCGCCGCCGGCGTCGCCGGGGAAGGAAGGCGCCTCGGTGCGGCGACGCTCCTCCTTCGAGACCGGCTTCAGGTCGGCCCCGGCGGAAAAGGCGCGGCCGGCACCGGTGACGACCAGGACTCGCACGTCGTCGTCGGACGCGATCTCGAGGAGCCTGCGCTCCATGTCGAGGAACATGGCGCTGGTCAGCGCATTCCGGACATCGGGCCGATCGAGCGTGAGCGTCGCGACGCCGCCGTGCTTCTCGAAGAGAAGCGCGTCGTCAGCGGACGATGCGTTCGATCCGCTCATCGGCTACCGGCCCTCGACGCGATGCACCATCGACCACACGAGGCCCGGCGCAAAGCGTCGCATGAGCTGCGCCAGCTTCGTCTGTGCCGTCGGGAAGCAGAACGGTCTGCCCTTCGCGAGATCCCGCTCGATCGCGTCGAGCACCCGGCCCGGCGAGATCGGCTTGCCCATCTCGAGCACCTTCGGCTTCGAGATCGCCTGTTCGAGCAGCGGAGTCGCCACCGGCGGCGGACAGACGGCGATGATGCGCACGCCGCGGCCGCGGTTCTCGTGATGGAGGACCTCGCTGAAGGCCACCACCGCGAACTTCGCCGCGTTGTAGGCGCCGAAGTGCAGGGTCGGGCCCCAGCCCGCGATCGAGGCGAAGTTGATCAGATCTCCATGCCCGCGCTCGAGCATCCCCGGAAGGATCGCTTTCGCGACGTGGACCACGCCGTCGTAGTCGACGCGCATGATACGGATGATGGTCTCGGTGTCCTGCTCCATCAGGAGCCCGGTGGGCATGATGGCCGCCGCGTTGTAGACGCGGTCGATGGGGCCGAGCCGACCCTCCACTTCCTTCACCGTGGCGAGCACTGCCTCGTTGTCGGTGACGTCGAGGCGCCAGGTGTAGATGCTCTCGCGTCCCTCGGCGGTTTCGGCGAGCCCTACTTCATTCACGTCGACGGCGGCGACCTTCGCGCCGGCGTCCGCCATGCGCTGGGCGGCGAGACGGCCCATGCCGCTGCCGCCTCCCGTGACGAACACCACCCGATTCCCAGACGACATGGCGAGACCTTTCCGCGAGACCACCCAGGCCTCAGGCGAGTTTCAGCGGCAGGCGTCGGATGCCGCTGATGAAGTTGGATCGGATCCGCTCGGGAGGGCCCGCGAGACGCGGGTTCGGGAACCGGCGCAGGAACTCCTCGAGCGTGACGCGCATCTCGAGCCTCGCGATGTGGCTCCCCATGCAGAAGTGCGGACCGATGCCGAAAGCGAGGTGGGGATTCGGCTTCCGCGTGATGTCGAACGTTTCCGGGTCGTCGAAGACCGCAGGGTCCCGATTGGCCGCGCCGTAGTACATCACGACCTTCTCGCCCTTGCGGATCTCCTGGTGATCGATCCGGGTGTCGTGCAGGGCCGTCCTGCGGAACTGCATGACCGGAGAGACCCAGCGCAGGATCTCCTCGATGGCCTGGGGCAGGAGCGAGGGATCACGGCGCAGGCGGTCGAGTTGCTCCGGGTGTTCACACAGCGCCTGGACGCCCCCGGAGAGCGCGTTGCGCGTGGTCTCGTTGCCGGCAACGATGAGCAGGAAGAAATTCACCTGTGCCATCATGCGGGTGATCTGCCTGCCCCGGAACCGGCCGTTCACCAGGCTCGAGAAGGCGTCGGCGGTCGGCCGGGCCCTT
Organism: uncultured Spirochaetales bacterium; assembly: GCA_964403735.1. GTDB lineage: Bacteria > Myxococcota_A > UBA9160 > UBA9160 > PR03 > CAADGG01. The sequence continues at coordinate 7,089 of CAYOHN010000148.1, forward strand.
CGCTCGCGAGCCAGCAGTGCCGACTGGGCGAAGATCTGCAGCAGCGCGAATCGGGCGCGGAGCAGGTTGAACCGGCCGGGATCCGCGAAGTTCATCGTCTGGTTGGTCCAGCGGTAGAACCGGGCGGTGTACTCGTCGGGTACACCGAGGAAATTGGTGAGGATGCGCAGCGAAACCGGCGCCGATACATCGCCTACGAAGTCGGCCTCGGTGCGATCTCGAAGGCGATCGAGCGTCTCGCACACGATCTTTCGCATGTGCCCTTCCGTGACGCGTACCGCATGCGGCTTGAACGGAGCGTTGATCAGGTTGCGCAGCTCGGTGTGATCCGGGGGGTCCATCTGGATCAACTGCTGGCGGGCCAGCCGGCGCTCGCGGGGACGGAGCTCATTGAGCACCGAGCTTCCGACGGCGGACGAGAAGAGCTCCGGATGCTTCGAGACGAACGCGACGTCCGCGTAGCGAGTGAGCGCCCAGTAGCCCGGACCGGGCAGGAAGACGGGAACCGCGCACTCCTCCTGCCAGTGCACGGGATCCTGCTCCCGCAGCACGCGAAAGTACTCGTGGGGAACATCCGCAAAGAACGTCTTGGGGTCGGAGAGATCGACGTCGCCAGGGCGGAGGCCGATCGAGCCGTCGTGGCGAAGAGCCGGGGCGCTCATCGTTCCGAGGCCAGCCAGGCAACGGGCTGCTTCAACTGGTCGGGAGCCGTTCGCTCCCAGTACCGCAGGGCGGCGGCCGTGGACTCTGCCATGACCGACCGGGCCTCGTCCGGCTCTCCTCGGTCGATGGCTCCGACCACTCGCTCGTAGCTGCGCAGCGCGGAGCGTCGCTGACGCTCCTCCCACTCTCCGATGCCCTCGGACATCCGATGGAGCGCGTCCACGAGCAGCGCGAGAACGCGATTGCGCGAGGCTGCGGCCACGAGGCTCATGAAACGGCGGGCCTCGTTCGTGAAAAGCTCCGCATCCTGCACGCCGGCATGCAGCCGCGCGATGCTCTGCTGGAGCATCGAGACATCCTCGCGCGTCGCATTCTCCGCGGCCTCGGCCGCCAGCACCGGGTAGATCGAGCCGCGCGCATCCACCACCGCGCGGAACGAGGCCTCGGCGAACTGGAGGTGGAGCGAAAGCACGCTCGCGAGGTGATCGGCGCCCGGCACGCTCACGACGGGTCCACCGCCGGGACCGGCCTTGATCCGGAGAGCGCCCTGGAGCTCGAGGAATCGGAGCGCTTCGCGGACGGTGGCCCGCGCCACTCCGAGGTCCTCGACCATGCGGTGCTCGGCATCGAGCTTGGTGCCGGGCCGCAGGCGCCGTCGGCGGATTTCGTCCACGAGCTTGCGGGCGATGCGGATCGCCGCGCGCTGCCCTCTCTCCTTGGTGCTCACGGATCGCATGGATCGATGCCTCTGCTCCGGGCCGTTGACCGCTGGATAACTAG
>CAYOHN010000149.1:0-5701 GCA_964403735.1 uncultured Spirochaetales bacterium
GCGCGCGCTCGCGCTGCGCTTCGGCGGCGCGACGCCGACATTGGCGCGGCTCGGCCGCGACCTCGCGGCGCGCGGTCCGGCGCCCGTCGGCGCCCGGGAGGCCTGAGCCGCGATGGCGAGTCCCGCACGATCCCCGATCCCCGAGACGCTGCGCTTCGACGCCGTCGCCGTTGGCGACGCGCTTCCGGAGCTGGCGATCCCGATCACCGTGACGCTGGTGGTCGGCGGCGCACTCGCGTCGCGCGACTACACCCCCGTCCATCACGACAAGGCCGCCGCCCAGGCGCAGGGCATGGCGGACGTGTTCATGAACATCCTCACCACCAACGGTCTGGTCGGACGCTACGTCACCGACTGGGCCGGTCCGGACGCCGTGTTGCGGGGTGTCGCCATCAAGCTCGGCACGGTGCAGAGCAAGGACGACGCCACGCGCGAAGTGGTCGTCGAGATCGCCGGCAAGAACGCGTGGGGCAATCACGTGACCGGGACGGTGCGGCTGACGCTGCCCGCTTCGAGAGGTGCTCGATGACGAGCCCGCTGCGCGACCGCGCCGCGATCGTCGGCATCGGCCAGACGGAGTTCTCGAAACACTCGGGCCGCTCGGAGCTGCAGCTCGCGTGCGAGGCCGTGAAGGCCGCGCTCGACGACGCCGGGCTGTCGCCGGCCGACGTCGATGGCATGACGACGTTCACGATGGATTCGAACGACGAGATCGAGGTGGCGCGCGCGGTCGGCATCGGCGACCTCACGTTCTTCAGCCGCGTCCCGCACGGCGGCGGCGCGGCGATCGGCGTTCTCCAGCAGGCGGTGATGGCCGTCGCGACCGGCGTCGCCGAGACGGTCGTCGTGTACCGCGCCTTCAACGAGCGCTCGGGGCGCCGCTATTCGGCCGGGATCTCCGAGGGCATCGTCACGGCGGACCTGATCCACTGGAGCTGGTACCTGCCGTTCGGGCTGCTGACGCCTGCCTCCTGGGTGGCGATGGTTGCGCAGCGCTACATGCACGAGACCGGATGCACGAGCGGCGACCTCGCGCAGGTAGCGGTGTCGACCCGCAAGCACGCCGTCAACAATCCCGGCGCGTTCTTCTACGGCAAGCCGCTGACGATCGAGGAGCACCAGGCATCGCGCTGGATCGCCGAGCCGCTGCGCCTCTTCGATTGCTGCCAGGAGTCCGATGGCGGCTGTGCGCAGATCGTGACGACGGTGGAGCGCGCACGCGATCTCGAACAGCGCGGCGCGGTGATCCGCGGCATCGGCCAGGCGGCGGCCGCCGACCAGGAGAACATGACCAGCTTCTACCGGCCCGACATCACGTTCCTGCCGGAGATGGACCTCGTCGCGAAGCAGGTCTACGAGATGTCTGGGCTCGGTCCCGAAGACGTCGACGCCGCGATCCTCTACGACGCGTTCACGCCGATCGTGTTGTGGCAGCTCGAGTCGTTCGGCTTCTGCGGGCGCGGCGAGGGCAAGGACTTCGTGAAGGACGGCGCGCTCGAGGTCGGCGGCCGGCTTCCGTGCAACACGAACGGCGGTCAGCTCAGCGAGGCGTACATCCACGGGATGAACGGCGTCAACGAAGGCGTGCGGCTGATCCGCGGCGCGTCGGGCAACCAGCCCGCGAAGAACGACCACGTGCTCGTCACCGCCGGCGTCGGCGTGCCGACGAGCGGGATGATCCTCGGCCAGCTCGATTGAGCGCCGAGCCCTTGTTTCGAGAGGAGAACGAGAACATGCGCGAAGCCGTCATCGTCGAGGCGCTCCGGACACCGATCGCCCGGGGCAAGATGGGCCGCGGGGAGCTCTCCGGAATCCACCCGGCCGCGCTGCTCGCCAAGGTGCAGTTCGGCCTGTGCGAGCGGGCCGGCATCGATCCGGCCGACATCGAGCAGGTGATCGGCGGCTGTGTGACGCAGGCCGGCGAGCAGTCGAACAACGTCGCGCGCAACGCGTGGCTGTCGGCCGGCAAGGGCTGGAACACCGGCGGCACCACTGTCGATACCCAGTGCGGCTCCGGGCAGCAGGCGAACCACCTGGTGCGCGCGCTGGTCGGCGTGGGCAGCATCGACGCGGGCATTGCGTGCGGCGTCGAGGTGATGAGCCACGTCGGACTCGGCGCCAACGCGATCCATGGTCCCGGCTTCTTCCAGACCGACCCGTGGCCGTGGGACCAGCCGATGTCGCAGTTCCAGGCCGCCGAGCGGATCGCGAAGAACCGCGGCATCACGCGTGACGACGTCGATCGCTTTGCACTGGCATCGCAGGAGAAAGCCGCGCGCGCGCAGGCCGCCGGGCACTTCGACCGCGAGATCCTGCCGATCGACGCGCCGGTGCTCGACGAGGGCGGCAACCCGACCGGCGAGACGCGGCAGGTGAGGAAGGACCAGGGCATCCGGCCGAGCACGCTCGAAGGCCTCAGTGCGCTGAAGCCGGTGCCGGGCGCCGAGATCCACACCGCCGGCAACTCGTCGCAGATCAGTGACGGTGCCGCCGGCGTGCTGTGGATGACCGCGGAGAAGGCGAAGTCGCTGGGCCTGCGGCCGCGCGCGCGCATCCTCCAGGACGTCGCAGTCGGCGCGGATCCGTACTACCTGCTCGACGGCCCGATCGACGCGACCAAGGAACTGTTCCGCAAGACCGGCAGGACGATGGCGGACATCGATCTGTTCGAGGTCAACGAGGCATTCGCCGCCGTCGTGCTCTCGTGGGCGCAGGTGATGAACGCCGACCTCGACAAGGTCAACGTCAACGGCGGCGCGATCGCGCTCGGCCATCCCGTCGGCGCCACCGGCTCGCGGCTGATCGTAACCGCACTGCACGAGCTCGAGCGGCGCAACGCGACGACCGCGCTGATCACCATGTGCTGCGGCGCCGCGGTCGGCACCGGCACCATCATCGAGCGGCTGGCCTAGCGATGACAGGAGGATTTATGCTCGACGGCAAGGTGGCAGTGGTGACGGGCGGGGCGGCCGGACTCGGGCGCTGCCACGCGCTCGAACTCGCGCGGCTCGGCGCGCGCGTGGTCGTCAACGATCTCGGCGCACGCGCCGACGGCAGCGGGAGCGACGAGAGCGCCGCGCGCGCCGTCTGCGACGAGATCCGCGCGCAGGGCGGCGAGGCCGTGCCGCACTTCGGCGACGTCGCCGACTGGAACGCCGCGCAGGGGCTCGTCGAGACCGCCGTCCGCGAGTTCGGCGACTTCCACATCCTCGTCTGCAACGCCGGCTTCCTGCGCGACTCCACGCTCTTCAACCTCTCCGAGCGGGACTTCGACGACGTCGTGCGCGTGCACCTGAAGGGCCACTTCTGCCCGATGCGCCACGCCGCGACCTACTGGCGCGAGCGCGCGAAAGCCGGCCACGACGTCTACGGCAGGCTTTTGTCGACGTCGTCCGAGTCGGCACTGTTCTGCCCGCCCGGCCAGCCGAACTACTCGGCCGCGAAGGCCGGCATCGTGTCGCTCACGATGGGCGCCGCGCAGCTCTTGGCGAAGTACGGCGTCACCGCCAACGTGCTGATGCCGCGCGCGCGCACGCGCATGAACGATACGGGTCCGCTCGCCGCGATGTTCCAGAAGCCCGAGGACGGCTTCGACACGTTTGCGCCGGAGAACGTGTCGCCGCTGGTCGGCTGGCTCGCGTCGCCGCTCGCACACAACGTCTCGGGCCAGGTGTTCGTGATCTGGGGCAAGGACGTCACGATCGCCTCGCACCCGCGCCTCGACCACAAGTTCCAGAGCCCCGAGCGCTGGACCGTCGACGCGCTGCAGCAGCACCTCGGCCCGCACTTCGAGAAGCAGGAGCCGGTCAAGGACGGCTACATCGTCCCGGCGTTCTGACGCCGGCGGCGCCGCCGGCGCGCAGTTGCGGATGTCGCGGCGCTCAGGTCCTCGACGATCTCTCGATTCGGCTCTCAGAGCGTGCCACCCATGCACAGGTGCAACAAGTAGCCGGGAACCAGGAGTCCACAGAACAGAGACGCCGCGATCTCGATGGGGACGAAAAGTACGGCCCAGGCTGGATTCATGGTTCGCCAGTGGCGAAGCGTTCGCGCCCGAAAGCTGCGGCTTCCGATGAACAGCCAGAAGCTGAAGCAGTAGCCGAGGAACTCGAGAACGTCGCCCAAGCGGCGCTACTCGCCGTCGATCGCGGACGCTGTCGTCGATGCGAATGGGGGGACGCGGAGGAGCGCTCTCCGCTTCTTGCTCGCGCCTCGCTTGCGTCTCTTCCGGCTGCGTGAAGGAAGCTGATTCAAGAGGCTGGCGCCCCAGACGTCCAGGCGATTCGGCTTCGTCGCCGAGGATCTCATGGCGAGCATTCTACGGCATCATCGCGAACCCGCGACCGGCCCCCGAGGATCCGTAACTGCCGGCCTTCCCGGCGCGGCGGCTCTTCGGACGACAGCGAGTTCCGGATCCTCGAACGCGCTCCGGTCGTCATCCATGACGGAGAACTACGTTCGCCGACGCCTGTTCGAGCGGCGGAGATCGAAGGCCTCGGGATCGAAGGCGCCACCCACCCAGACACGGTAGCTGTCGTGTTCCGGATGTGCGGGATCGTCGAGCGCTTCGAGAAGATCGAAGTAGCCAGGCGGACCTCCGCAGTCTTCCGGGGGACACGCGCGCGCTCCCGCCGTGCAGCGGGGGAGCCGCTCGCCCTTGGTGATGGGGACCACGTCTTCGACGATCACGTCGTGCAGCCAATAATCGCCGAAGTCATAGAGGTAGGTGAACTGTGTCCCTTTCTCGAGATGAAGCCTGCGGAGCCTGATGAGTTCGGTGTCGCCCGGCTCCTCCTCTCCGTCGAAGGACTCCCAGGTCGCAAGATCGGTGAATCGTTGGCCGTGAATCTCGAACTCGTAGAGATGGCTGTCCGTCCAGCCCATCGCCGTCTGGATCGTGTCGTGAAGGCGTGCGAGAGAAGCGGATTCCCGAACGAGCAACGCCCGCCAGATCGTCGGCTCGATCTCCCGAAGGGACACACGCAACCGGAGCGCTCGCGCCAATCGTCGTGATTCCGCCACTGCGACCGCCCCTCGTCTCGACTCATTCGCAGCCGTCAAGCCGCGTCGGACGGATTCTATCCTAGAGAAGACCAACATGAGCGAGGTTCTCGCGAAGGTCCGCTGCAGAGCGGAACAAGAAGGATCGAAAGCCGAGCTGCTGTGCTGCCACGACGTTCGGACGCCGGTCGTCGATGAACGCCACCGTGGCCGGATTCAGCCGATGTTCCCGAACGAGAAGATCGAAGAACCTCGGGTCAGGCTTGACGAGGCCCACCTTGCCGGAAATGAGCACACCCGAAAAGAAGTTCAGGAAAGGGAAGTGATCGCGAATGGCCTCGAACTCATCGGCACCCCAGTTGGACAGCGCAAATAGAGGAACCCCACGCTCCCGAAGCTCTTGAAGAAGCGCAACGGAATCCGGAATCGGGAGTGCCATCTCAGCATAGCGGTCTCGCCACGCCTCGATGAGCGGGATTCGATCCGGGAAGCGAGCAACGAGTTCGGCGATGCCCTCGTCGAGCGAACGGCCCGCATCCTGCTTGGCGTCCCATTCCAGCGTACACACCGTCGAGAGAAACACTTCGACCTCGGCTTCCGTCGGAAGAATCTTCCGGTAGACGCGTCTGGGGTTCCAATCGATGAGGACACCCCCGAGGTCGAAGACTACTGCGTTGCAGGTCGTCACCGCTGGACCGCC
>CAYOHN010000149.1:5801-8507 GCA_964403735.1 uncultured Spirochaetales bacterium
GGACACCCCCGAGGTCGAAGACTACTGCGTTGCAGGTCGTCACCGCTGGACCGCCGATGGATCGGCGCTCATCTGCCGCCGGTAAGAGCCTCTACCCAAGGCAAGGCCGGTACGCCCGAGTTCAACTCGAGACGGTAGCGCGAGCCACGCGCGTTGGCGGCTGCGGCGACATGGTGGGTGGCAAGCGCGTCACCACGGGCGCTCTTCACCCTCCCAAGTCCAGAAGCGGCCCGAACGATCCAGCAGCAACGAGTCGATGAGGGCCACAATGCCGTTTGCGCTCGCCTCGACGCAAATGCCGACTCTCGCGCCACCCATAGATGTCCGCACCCATCCCGGATGAACCGGGCACGTGATCGAGACCCTCTCTCCCCCGGCTCGGCCGAACTGGAAGCCGTGGATGGTCCTGGCGGGAAGCCGGACGAGGGTTCCTGCGGAAACCGCCCTCGATTTGGCGTCGATCGCGAACTCGACTTTGCCCGTACCGACGACGGAAACGATTCGTTCCGGAGAGGAGTGTGCGGCGGCGGGCCGCTTCCCGAGGAACGGAAGCCCGTGCCCGGCCCGTACACCGGAGTGTCGGACCGCTGCCACTACGATGACTACTCGTAGGGAACGCCCTGCGCCTCGAGCCAATCGCGCGCGAGCTGCTCGAAGGCAGCCTGTCGGTAGTCGTGCCACTGATCGCGAAGACCCAGGCGCTCAAGCGTGTTCCGGAACACCCGAAACGCCCCCTTGCCGTGGATGGCGTCCAGCAGTTCGCTCCGAGCTGCTGGATTCTCGATCGCGAGACAAAAGCGTTCCATGAGAGACCACTCGTGAATCTCGAACGAGTCGGGCAGGCGAAGGTGGCGGCCCGACTCGAGCGCTTCCCGGACCTTCGGCAGGAACTCGCGTTGCCAGTCCGGAAGCAGGTCGGGCTCCGGATCTTCGAGTGCGCTCCGGTCGTCATCCGTGACGGTGATGATCTCCCCGGACTCCGGATCGAGAAAGGACTCCCAGTCCGGGTTCGGTACGTCCATGGCGGCGACGACGTCCTGGAGCGAGACGACTTTCGGCATCTTCGTTCCCCTTTTCTGCGGCGGGCGACCGGATCCGCGCTGAGCCGCGCGCCGCGGTTCATGATGGCACGGGCCGGGCGGAGCGCGCGAGAGAAACGCGCGCTGCTTCCCTCGGCGGCTCGGATGCCCGCTCTCGCATCTTCTCGAGGGCGAGTCCATTCATCCAGCACCCGACCCTCCGGAAACCGGTCCCCGAGATCGAGCCCGATCGTCAGGCCGCCGCTCGTCGCGATCCGCTTGCCCATGCCAGCCTCCTGATCGAGGCCCACTTCGGCGGTGAGCCCGCACAGTTTGCAGACCTTCACGGTACTGCGTTCAGGGGGTTGACCTTTTCATCCCATCTTGTTAGACGGCGGCCAGCCAGGGTGCCAAGAGCAGCAGACCGAGCATAAGCTCGAACACGATGCCACCCAGGTTCTTTGAATCGCGATTTCGGTCGATCAGCACCGACCAAGTCCGGCCCGCGGCCGCGCCGACCCACGCGATGCCAGCGGTGGAGAAGACGGTGAGTGATTGGAGAGCCAAGCACGCGAGCCCCAAGGCAGCGAAGAGGCCACCGTAGGTCGCGCGGATCTCGGAGACGCCGGTCGGTCCGACAGGGGAGATGCTCGTGAAAGCCGCGACCCGCGACGGGAAGAAGAGCCCGAGACAGCCGAGCAGCAGCGTCGCGACGGAGCCGATGTTGGCGCTGACCGTGAAAGGTTCCACGAAACCCAAGCCGACGTCTTACGGAATGGGCGCTCAGCTGCCGGGCCGGCCCCCAAAGGCGGCCCGAAGCGCCCAAGTTTCGATGCCAGACACTACCAAAGCCTCAGCCTTGCCTCGGCATGCGACGCCGAGAAGCCAAGGTGAAGAGCACCGGCAGGGCGACAAGCACCCAGGACCAGCTCAACGCACTCTTCGAGAACCGGAAGAAGAGACTCCGAGCGAAGAACTCGTTGCTCAGCGTATCGTTGGCGTGGCGTGCCACCGCCGCCCCTCCCTCCGCGCAGGCGCCTGCAACCGCGAGCCCGCCCAGCGCCGCGTGCAACCCGAACGCCGCACCGCCGACCGACCACACGCCGGCGGCGCCACCACCCAGCGCGAGACCCCGAGCGCCAGCCCCCCGACGCTGACGAGACCGAGCGACAGACCGCCGATAGCAACCCCGCCTACCGCGACCCCGCCTGCCGAGAACAAGACACCAAGCGCAATGTCGCCGACCGCCACCCACGCGCGCGCCACCCCGCGCCGATAGGAGCCGTCTACCCGCGAGTCGCCTTGATACTCGAAGAGAGGGAGACCGAGCACCCGAACGCTCGAGGTGTACGCCAACGTCTACCCTCTTCTGTGCGCCTTACGGATCTGCGGTTCAGCTGCATCCAACAGCGCTGACCGCCAACCCTTGGGCGCGGCGCCCGCCGCCGGAACGGTATTACGGATCGATTGGAACGACCTGTTGGGCGGCAGGCGCGAACCGTGCAGTCTGAGAGCGAAACGTCAGAACGGAACTCGACCCTGAGTGGCAATCCACGCGTTGTCGATGTAGGTGAAGGTGGGATCGTCGAACGCCGCGAGCATGCGCTCAAATCTCTCCTGAGAGAAGTAGCCGCTAGCAAGAACCAAGGAGCGCACGAGCTCCAAGGAGTCGATACGAAATCGCGCT
>CAYOHN010000150.1:0-8500 GCA_964403735.1 uncultured Spirochaetales bacterium
GGAGGGTGACCCTTCGGAGCGGGACTGGCCAGCGCGGCCGTGCACGGCCTGCGCGCGGACGCAGCGCTTCAGGCCGACGCGGGACCGATCGGCAGCCGGAGCTCGAACAGCGAGCCGCCGCCCTCCGCCTTCTCCACCGAAACGGACCCGCCGTGATCCTCGACGATCTTGCGCACGACCGCGAGCCCGAGGCCGGTCCCGCCCACCTTGCCGGCAGTGACGAACGGCTCGAAGAGCTGCTCGCGGATCGACTCCGGGATTCCCGGGCCGCTGTCGGCGATCCGCAACGAGACGCTACCGCCCTCGCGCTGCGTCTCCACGCGCACGACGCCGCCCTCCGGCATCGCCTCGAACGCGTTGTAGATCACGTTCAGCAGCGCGCGGCGAAGCCGTTCGACGTCGACCCCCAGCCTGGTCCCGGCATCGAGCCGGGTTTCGATGACGATCCCCTGACGCGCGGCGGTTTCGGCCAGTGTCGCGAGCACGTCTTCCACCCACTCGTCGATCTCGCACGGGACCCGCTCGCTGCGGTCCTGGGTGGCGCGCGTCGCATCGAGGAGTTCGCTGCACATGCGCATGATGCGCTCGCTCTCGTCCAGCGCGCCGGAGGCGAGCGCGCGAATCTCGTCCGCGGGCAGGGAGCCGGCCTCGCTCACAATCTCCTCCGTCGCCGAGCGCACGACCGTGAGGGGGCCACGGATGTCGTGAACGATCATCGCCACCATCTGCCCCACCGCCGCGAGTCGCTCCGCGGTCAGCAGTCGCGACTGCGCTTCCTGCACGGACCCGAGCGCGTTCTCGAGTTCGACGTTCTTGGTGACCAGCGTCGCCAGCAACCGGTCGTTCTCCCGCTCGAGCCGGACACGGTCGAGCAGCGCCGTGGCAATCTGCACCAGCTGATCGGGTGACCAGGGCTTGTTGACGTACGCATGGATGCGACCGGCGTTGATCGCATCGACGGTGGCATGGATGTCGGCGTAGCCGGTGATGAGCACGCGCGCGATCGGCAGGCCGAGACTCGCGACATGCGCCAGCAGATCGACGCCCTTCATGCCGGGCATGCGCTGGTCGCTGATCACGATGTCGGGCGGGGAGATCTGGACGCTCACCCAAGCCTCGTCGGCACGGGTGAACGACTCCACGTCGCCGAGTCGGCGCAACGTCCGAACCATCAGTTCGACGCTTCGCGGTTCGTCGTCGACGACGACGATCCGGGGGCGCGGCGAGTCCTCCTCCATACCGATCGGTATCGGAGCAACGGCCGCCGAGCTGGAGTGGGTCACCGGTGACGAATGTGCAACGAACCCGCAGCGCGAGCCTTCGCATCCAACGGGAAGTCACCCGCCCGACGCGCCGCGCGGGCCCGTCGCATCTCGTTCCGACCGGCGCTTCTATTCTTCTATTCGCCCGCCCCGCTCCAGCGCAGCGGCAGCTCGACGCGGAAACAGCTGCCCGCACCGGAGGTGCTGCGCACGGTCAGCGCGCCGCCGTGCCGGACCACGATGCCGTAGCTGATCGCGAGCCCGAGTCCGGTGCCCTGCCCGGGATCCTTCGTCGTGAAGAACGGGTCGAAGATGCGCTCGACGTGCTCGGGCGGGATCCCGGCGCCGTCGTCCTCGACCTCGATGGCGACGCGCTCGTCGGGCCCCATCGACGTCCGGACGACGATCCGGCCGCCCTCGCCCACGGCATCGGCGGCATTCGCGAGCAGGTTCATGAAGACCTGGTTGATCTGGCCGGCGAGGCACTCGACCGCCGGCAGCGCGCCGTAGTGCCGCTCGACGGAGATTCCGATCAGCCGGCTCCGCAGCAGGTTGAGTGTCGAATCGAGCGCCGCATGCAGGTCCACGGCGGCGACGTCCGCCTGGTCGAGGCGCGAGAACGTGCGCAGATCGCGCACCAGTCCCGTCGTCCGCTCGACGCCCTCGGCGCAGCCGTCCAGCACGCCGCGGAGATCCTCGATTACGTGGTCCAGATCGAAGTCGCGCCGGATCTCCGCGAGTCGCTCGGGCTCCCCGGCCGCCGCCGCCTTCTCGAGCGCCGTCACGGCGCCGGCCAGTGCATCCGCATAGCTGCGCAGAAAGTGGAGGTTGCCGTCGATGAAGGCCAGCGGGTTGTTCATCTCGTGCGCGATGCCCGCCACGAACTGACCGACCGACGCCATCTTCTCACGGTGCACGAGCTGCGCCTGGGTCTCCCGCAGTTCGCGCAGCGCCGCGGCCAGATCCTGCGTTCGCGTGGCCACCTTGTCTTCGAGGTCGCGATTCCAGACGCGCAGTTGCTCGAGCGCCAGCGCGTTCTCGATCGCCACGGCCCCCTGGTTGGCGAGCGTGTGGAGCAACCGGCGGTCATCCCCGCCGTAGAACCGGCCGGAGCGGCGGCGGCCGAGCAGCAACACCGCGGCGAGCCCGTTCTCGACCCGGAACGGCACGGCCAGGCTGGCCTCGGGCCCCTCGCACGGCAACGACGCCTCGGTGGCGGCAGCCAACAGCGTTTCCGCGATCGCAGGATCCGGACAGCTCGAATCGACACAGACCAGTTCGTCGTCGGGCGCGCTCCGCACGTAGAACGCCGTCCACTCCGGGTGCAGCGTGTCGGCCACCGCGCGCTGCACCTCGACGGCGATCACCGAGAGATCGGCCACCGAAGCGAGCTTCGCGCTCGTGGTCTCGACCACGCGCCGGAAGTCCCAGGCGCTCCGGAAGAACAGCCGGTCGATGCCGGACTGCGCGCGGTCGCGCAGCAGCAGCAACGCCATCACCGACAGCGGGCCGATCAGCAGCGTCGAGATGCCGCGGCCAGCAGCCGGGGAGTTGCGGAACGCCGCATCGAAGATCGCCACCATACCCGCGTAGAGCCCGGTGACGGCGAGTGTCAGCAATGCGTAATGCAACGTGCGGCGCAGAACCTGATCGACGCCGAGCAGATTCTGGCCCAGCACGGCGTAGGCCAGCGAGAGCGGGAAGAACATGCCCGTGAACGCCATCGCGTTCTGCGGCGCCTCGACGCCGGCCACTGCGGAGAACAGGGCGAGGATCACCAGCGGCCCGAGCGCCAGCGCACTGCCCATCGCCACCACCTTGACCCGCTGGCGCGATTCGAAGTCCTCGGCGCGCATCCAATGTCGCACCTGCAGGACCACCAGAACCGCCAGGCTCACGCCGAACGCCGTCTGCGCGATCCCGTGCGCCGTTCGGTACGCACCCGGGTCGTACAGGCCCAGTTGGTAGTAAACACCGAGCGCGGCGGCCGCGGCGTAGGGCAGCCAGAGCAACCACGGACGGCGTTCCACGATTCGCGTCGTTCGCGGAAACACCAACGCCAGGTGCAGGACGGCCGGAGCCATCAGCGTCTCGGCCACTGCGTGCAGGCGGAACCACTGCGACGGCCCGTACAAGTCGATGCCCGTGAGCGCGAAGATCCCCACGAGGTACAACGCCGGCGACGTCCCGTTGGCGAGCCGGTCGCGACCGCGCAGAAAGCGGATACACAGCGCCATCGCGCACAAGCTGAGGCCGCTGAAGGCGAAGGTGCCGAACAGCAGCAGCCAGTCCGTACGATCGAAGCGCCGCGATGCCACGTCGACGGTCCGCTCGCCGTCGGCGTCGGCCAGCGTGTAGCGGAACGCGGTACCGGCCGGCGCGCGCGCCACATGGACCCGCACCGCCGCGCCGTCTGCGACCGGCACGCCATCCACCGCGACGACGTGCTGCTGGTAGATCGTGCCGCCCGCCGTGGCCGGCCAGCGCGTCAGGCCGGCCGACGCGACGATCCCGTTGTCGAGGACCAGGAAGCCGGGAAACGGCCGGCCGAGCCACGAGAGGCTCGAGACCAGAACCCACAGCGCGACGACGACGGCCGCCGTGGCTGCGGCGATCAGCGTCGGATCCCACGAGCGCTGCTCGACTCGCTCCTGCGCCATCCCCGGTGGATCGGCAGGTGGGGGCTCGGACTCGAGGCGCCGGCGAACGAATCAGCTCCGGAAGGGGCGGAGCGACTCCCCGTACGCGGAGACGGCGTCGCACCACGCGGACCGCGTCTGCGCGGCGATCGGCAGCAGGAGCCATGTGACGCCCGCATCGAGGTAGCCGGCCAGCTCCTCGACGAGCCGCGCCGGACCCGGTGGCTCGGGCGCACCGAGGGCAAAACCAAACGGCACGAAGCCGACGTCGAATGGTGTCGCTCGCCCGATCGCGGCGGCGTGCTCCCGCGCGCGAGCGATCCCGGCGCGGAGGTCCGCGAGCGTCTCGAGCGCGGCCGTCCGGACGTGGCCCGCGAGGCGCGCCGGCGCCGGGAACGGCAGCCAACCGTCGCCGTGCTCCACGGCGCGGCGGATCGCGCGCGGGGCGTTCCCGCCGATCCACAGCGGTGGGCCGCCCGGGCGCTGTCGCGGCGGCGGACGCTGCGCGTTGCCGCGCGCGGCGAAATCGTGGCCTGCGAACGTGACCGGCTCGCCGGTCCACGCGGCGCGCAGCGCGCGCAATGCCTCGTCGCAGTGCTCGTTACGCGCGACGAAGTCGGCTCCGAGCGCCGCGAACTCGTCTTCGAGATAGCCGGCGGCGACGCCGAGCAGCAGCCGCCCGCCCGACACGACGTCGAGCGTCGCGGCGGCCTTCGCGACGAGGAACGGGTTGCGATATGGAAGCACCAGCACGTGCGTGAGCAGCCGGAGCCGCGTGGTCGCCGCGGCCGCGAACGAGAGCGCGACGAACGGATCGAGGCTGTGGTGCCCGCCGGCCGCGACCCAGCGCGCCGGCGGCATCGGATGATCGGTGACGCTGACCGCGTCGAAGCCCGCGGCCTCGGCGGCGCGCGCCATCTGCGCGATGGCAGCGGCCGAGAGCAGCTCGTCGCCGGCCTCGACGGCATCGGTCGGCAGCTGAACGGCGAAGCGCATGGCGATGGACGATACGCCAAGATCTTCGCGGCGGAGGCTTTCGCTGCGGGGCTCGCAGTGACCGATGCCTGCTGATCATCCTCCCCGTGGCTCGCGCCCTCCGTGCACTCTTGACGCCTCGCGGCCTCTATAGTTAGGATACCTAACTATGAACTTCGACCAGATCACGGAGCCGCTGGACCGCCGACTCGCCGATGGGTTGACCCGACTCGCGGCCGTGGCGCGTCAGCTCGACTGGCAGGCAGCGGAGGCGGCCGGCCTGTCGCCGACGCAGGCCGACATTCTCCGCTTCGTGGCCAATCGTGCCGAGGGCGTGCGGCTCACGGATGCGGCCGCCCATGCCGGCGTGCGCAAGGCAACTGCCAGTGACACGGTGGCCGTGCTGGAGCGAAAGGCCCTGGTGCGCAAGTACGCAGATGCCTCGGACGGTCGCGCCATCGTCCTGAAGGCCACGCGAAAAGGGAACCGCGTGGCACGGAAGTGGACGAGCGGCTTCGGCCCGATCGTCGCGTGCCTCTCTCGGACCCAGCAGGAATCGTTGCTCGGGTTGGTGGTCGAGACGATCCGCCGCTTGCAACGGCGTCACTTGATCGCGCCGCAGCGCACCTGCGTAACTTGTCGACACTTCCGGGAGAACGTCGCCCCGGGCACGACGATGCCACATTTCTGTGCGTTCGTGGGGGCACCGATGGCCGAACGGCATCTGCGCCTCGACTGCGCAGAGCACGAATCTGCGGCCTGACGGCGGTCTCGAGGCTCACACCCACGTCGGCGCGGTGATCGCCGACCTGAAACAGGAGTACGGACCATGACAGCGAAGCTTCTCGTTCTTGCCAGCGTGATTGCCGCCACCGCAGCAGTCGCTGCGGGACCCGAGGTTCCGTATCCGGCCGGCTATCGCGACTGGCATCACGTCAAGAGCATGGTCATCGAGGAAGGGCATCCGCTGCACGACGCCTTCGGCGGCATCCACCACCTCTACGCCAATGACGAAGCGCTCGAGGGCTATCGTAGCGGAACCTTCCCGGACGGCGCCGTGATCATCTTCGATCTGCTGGAGGCCACCCGTGAGGGCAACGCCATCGTCGAGGGTCCGCGCAAGGTCGTGGGCGTAATGCACAAGGATGCCGAGACCTTCGAGGCCACGGGCGGTTGGGGCTTCGAGGGCTTCGGGGGAGGAGACCCCGCCAACCGCGTCGTCGGGGAGAACGCAGCGTCGGCCTGCTTCGGCTGCCATCAGCCGCAGAAGGACCGGGATTTCACATTCAGCCGGCTGCGCGACTGAAGGGTGAGTGCAGATCCGTCGGCATCGACATCTTTCTGGCGCCTTTCGGACCGGCGGAACGGATGGGCGCCTCTGAAAACCACTGGAAGCTCGTGTCGGCCTCGACGCCACGCGATCACTCGCCGGCATCCGGTTCACAGTCCGCCCCACTCCGGAGCGCCGCTCAGGCGTCCGAGATCCGTCGCATCGCCCGCCAGTCGAAGATCCGGATCAGGTCGAGGACGGCGTCGTGGGTGGGCGTGGGGATCCCGAGCTCTCGGCCGCGATGGGCGATCTGCTCGTTGAGCTGTCCGATCTCGGTGGGACGGCCGGCGATCACGTCCTGGGCCATGCTCGGGAGGTGCCCGGCGCCTCCCTGCATGCGACGCAGCGCGCGCTCGCGGAAATCGGACTCGACGGCGATTCCCGCGGCTCGCGCCACGGCCAGCCCCTCGTCGAGCAGGCGCTCGATCAAGTTGCGGCCGGGGGACTCGAGCAGCTCGCCGAGCGGTGCCCTCGCGAGGGCGGCCACCGGGTTTCCCGCCGCGTTCTCGATGCCCTTGCGCCAGGCCTCGTGCTCGATCTCCTCCGCAAACGACATCGGCAGGCCCATGGCATCGATCCGCGGAGCCAGCCAACGCGCGTAGTCCCGGGCCGCGCCCTCGCCGCCCACGAAGTGGGGCGGCTCGTGCAGCCCCACGCGGACGCGCAGCGGTCCGCCTTCCTCGCCCGCCGCCTCGATTCCCGCGCCGTAGCGGAGCACCATCCGCACCACGCGCGGCGTGCCCAGCATCCGGATCAATTCGCGGCCTGGCTCGAGGCCGTTCTGGTAGGAGACGAGGTGCGGTAGCTCCTCCCGGTGGGGCCGCAGGGCGTCGCAGACCGCGGCGAGCGCCGTCGTCTTGGTCGCGACGAAGACCAGGTCGATGGGATGGATCTCGGCCAACGCGTCGATGGACGCAACCACCGACGGTCGTCCGCGGGCCGCGAGAGCCCCGCCGAGCTCGATCCCAGCGCGCTCGATCTGCAGGGCCCGGCTCGGGTCCCGGACGACCACGACCGTCGGGACGTGGGGGCTCGTGATCGCCGCCAGCGAGGCGCCCATGGGGCCCGCCCCGATCACCGCGATCCGCCGCAGAGCGAGGTCCTCCGCTCGACCTTCTCGCGCGATGGGACTGACTCCGATTGGGTGGACCTCGGTGGATGGGCACCGGAACTCGCACGAAAGTGCAATCGGATTGTGTCATGGAGAGGCGACAGCGTCGAGCGTGTACGAGTCCGTGCGAGGCCGAGGTCGCGGATCGGTGCCGGAAAGGCTCGACAGGATCGGAGCAATCTCCACGGATCCGGGTCCAGCGGAGACGGACTGTCGACATCCGACCGTTTCGCGTTCCGGATTGTGCGGCGGAGGGGAATGCGGCGAATGCGGGGGCAGCCGGTGAAAAACGGCGTCGCGACGCGCAGCGCGTCGCCCGCCTCCCCGGTCGATCGGAAGTTGAACGCCGAAGCGCATGGCGATATACGATACGCTGCGTCTCGCGGAATCAAACGGGGCGAAGGCGTCTCGAATCTCCGGTCGCCACGCGCCCACGAGGAACCCGGTGGACCTCCGCTACTCCGAAGCCGACGAACGGTTCCGCCGCGAGCTGCGCGCGTGGCTACACGATGCCGTGCCGAAGCACGGCCCGCCGCCGCCGGCGCACGACTGGCCGGCGCGCTTGGCGTACGACACCGGCTGGCAGCGCGGGCTGTTCGAGGCCGGTTACGCCGGGATCAACTGGCCCGCCGCGTACGGCGGGCGCGATCTCTCGACGACCGAGCAGCTCGTCTACTACGAGGAGTACGCCCGCTCCGGCGCGCCCTACGTCGGCGTGAACTTCGTCGGGCTGCTGCACGGCGGGCCGACGGTGATCGCCGAGGGCAGCCACGAGCAGAAGGCGGCGCACCTGCCGCGCATCCTGCGCGGCGAGGAGGTCTGGTGCCAGGGCTTCTCGGAACCGGGCGCCGGCTCGGACCTCGCGTCGCTGAAGACGCGCGCCGTGCTCGACGGCGATCACTATGTCGTGTCGGGCCACAAGACCTGGTGTTCCTTCGCGCACGTCGCGCACTTCGGCGAGCTGCTGGTGCGCACGGATCCCGAGGCACCGAAGCACCGCGGCATCACGTGGCTGATCTGCCCGATGGACGCCCCCGGCATCGAGATCCGGCCGCTGCCGACGCTGGCCGGCGAGAGCGAGTTCAGCGAGGTCTTCCTCGACGAGGTCCGGATCCCGGTCTCGGCCCGCGTGGGCACCGAGAACGACGGCTGGCGCGTCACGAACGTGACGCTGCGCTTCGAG
>CAYOHN010000151.1:0-8491 GCA_964403735.1 uncultured Spirochaetales bacterium
ACGAGAAGATCGAGGGCGAGCCCCTCGAGCTCGAAGGCAAGGCCAACAAGCTGTCGCAGATGGTGCGTGCGAACCTCCCGGCGGCGATGCAGGGTCTCGTCGTCGTACCGCTCTTCGCGGGCTACGACCCGCGGCGCAAGATCGGCCGCTTGTGGAAGTACGACGTGACCGGTGGCCGCTACGAGGAGACCGAGTTCGACGCCTCCGGCAGCGGCGGTCTCTACGCCCGCGAGTCGATCAAGAAGGCGTTCCGGCCCAGCCTGACGCGTGACGAGGCACTGCTCGTGGGTCTCCAGGCGCTCGCCGACGCGGCGGACGAGGATCGCGCGACGGGCGGCGTGGACCTGACCCGCGGGATCTTTCCGCTGGTCTGCTTCTGTACTGCGGACGGCGTCGAAGAGGTGGATCGCGAGATCATCGAGCGCGTCCATCGCGAACAGGTGCAGGTGGCCGGCGCGCGGGCGGGACGATAGTCATGTCGATGCCGTTCTACGTTTCGCCCGAACAGCTGATGCAGGACAAGGCCGAGTACGCCCGCAAGGGCATCGCTCGGGGTAAGTCCATCGTGGCGCTCGAGTACGACAAGGGCATCGTGCTGGTCGCCGAGAATCCGTCGCGGCTCACCAAGATCGGCGAGATCTACGACCGCATTGCATTCGCCGGCGTCGGGAAGTTCAGCGAGTTCGACCAGCTGCGAAAGATCGGCGTGCGCTTCGCCGACGTCCGCGGCTATGCCTACAGCCGCGAGGACGTGCGCTGCATGGCGCTCGCCAATGCGTATTCCCAGGCGATCGGCGACGTGTTCACGCGCGAGATGAAGCCACTCGAGGTGGAGGTGATCGTCGCCGAGGTCGGCGAGCCGCTGCTGGCGGGTCACGAGGAGAACGTGATCTTTCGCGTGCAGTTCGATGGCAGCATCTCCGATCACCGCGGGTTCTGCGCGATCGGCGGCGCCGTCGAGGGCCTCGAAACCTTCCTGCGCGAGAACTACCGAACTGGACTGCCCCTTGGGGGCGCCATCGAGCTCGGCCGCGACGCGCTGGTCGGCGCTGCGAACGGCGCCGCACCGATCGCACCGGGGCGCCTCGAGGTCTGCACGCTCGATCGCGAGCGCCCCGGTCGAAAGTTCCGCCGCATCACCGCCGAAGAGTTAGCAGCTATCCTCCACTAGGAGCGACGTCGGCCAGGAGCAGCGAACCGAGGGCCCCAGTGCAGAAGCGGATCTATGGCATCGAGACCGAGTACGGAATCATCTTCACGCCCGAAGGGCGGAAGACCCTGCCGGTCGAGAAGGCGATCCGCTTCCTGTTCGAGAAGCTGATCACCACCGAGCACTTCTTGAACGTGTTCCTCGAGAACGGCGCCCGGTTCTACCAGGACACCGGCTGCCATCCCGAGTACGCGACGCCGGAGTGCGCGTCACCGCGCCAGCTGATCGTCTACGACAAGGCCGGCGAGCGGATCCTCGAGGAGCTCGAAGATTACGCCGAGGAGAAGATCCGCGAGGAGCGGATCGCGGGGCGGCTCTCGATCTTCAAGAACAACACGGACTTCGTCGGCAACAGCTACGGCTGCCACGAGAACTACCTCGTGGACCGGGACGTCGACTTCTACTACCTGGCTGAGCAGCTGATCCCGTTCCTCGTGACGCGCCAGATCTACAGCGGCGCGGGCAAGGTCTTCCAGACCCAGGACGGCGTGCACTACTGCATCAGCCAGCGCGCCCAGCACATCTATCAGAAGATCTCGGGCACCACGACCAACGATCGCTCGATCATCAACACGCGCGACGAGCCCCACGCCGACCGCGAGAAGTATCGGCGTCTGCACGTGATCGTCGGTGATTCGAACATGAGCGAGTACACCAACTTCGTGAAGGTCGGTGCGTGCGCCGTGGTCCTCCAGATGATCGAGGACAACTTCATCAACAAGGACTTCACGCTCCGGAATCCGGTGAAGGCGATCAAGGACATCTCCTACGACACCACTTGCAAGCGGAAGCTGCGCCTCGACAACGGCCGCGAGTATTCGCCGATCGAGATCCAGCGTGAGTACTGCGAGATGGCGTGGCGCTACCTCGAGCAGTACCCGGTCTCCGACGAGCTGAAAGATGCCGTCGAAAAGTGGCAGTTCGTGCTCGACTGCCTGGATACCGATCCCGAGAAGCTCGGCCGGCACGTGGACTGGATCATCAAGCGTCAGATGATCGAGTCCTTCCTCGCGCGCAAGGGCGCCTCCTGGAACGATCCCCGCGTCTTCATGCTGGACCTGCAGTATCACGACATCCGCGTGAACCGCGGCCTCTACTACCTGCTCGAGCGCAAGAACGGTGTCGAGCGCATCCTCGGCGACGAAGAAGTGATCAAGGCCAAGACCGAGCCGCCGCCGGACACGCGCGCCAAGATGCGCGGCGAGTTCATCAAGTTGGCTCGCCAGAACGCCATCCAATACGACCTCGACTGGTCGAACATCCGGCTCGGCAACCTGCTCAACGTGCGCGTGATCTGCAACAACCCGTTCGAGACCGACACCGAGAAGGTCGCCGAACTCGTGCGCACGATCCAGAAGACCAATCTGCGCAAGACCAGCCTCTCGAAGCTCGTCATCCAATCCTGACCGCCCGGCTCCTGCTGGTGCCGGGCGGTCCGCGCATCGGCTTCCGTCTGGCTGGGCAGGCCGGGTGCCTCGGCTACGATCTGTTGCCATGTCGTCACCGCCGCCCACCGCGCCCCGACCTCGCCTCGTGCCGACCGGGGAAGAGTCTTCTTCCGCGAACCCCGTGCCGCCGCCGGATCGGAGCCTCGGCTTGCTGCTGCCGCTGGCGATCGCCGCTGCCCTCGTGGCCGCCGTGGGCTGGGGTCTCGAGGCTCGTCGCGTCGCCGCGCTCACCGAGCAGGTGGCCGCGCTGGAGAGCCGGAGCCAGGCCCAGCAGGCCGAGATCGCCGCTCGTCAGGCTCATCTCGAGAGTCTTCGGAGCGTCGCGGCGGCAGTCGAGGAGCAAGTCTCGGCGCTGCGGCTCTTGGCCGACCAGGAGCCCACCGTGCCGGCTTCCGATCCGACCGCTGCGGATCGTCGCTAGCGGGTCGGAGCCGACTCGTTCCGGGTGCTCCGGGGGCTCGATCCCGCGCTCCGGAGCCCGGAGCCTCAACTTCCGCGTTGCGCCGCCGAAGAAGCTATGGACGTCGAGCCGCGCGTCGGCGCAACTCCTGGAGACCGGCCGGATGTTCAAGTTTCTCGCGGGTAGCTTCTCGAACGATCTCGCCATCGACCTCGGGACCGCCAATACGCTGGTGTATGCGCACCAGAAAGGCATCGTCTGCTCGGAGCCGAGCGTGGTGGCCGTGGCGAGTGATCCGAAGGGACACGGCGACCGGGTGCTCGCCGTCGGCAGCGAAGCCAAGGCGATGCTGGGGCGCACGCCGGGTTCGATTCGAGCCGTCCGGCCGATCCAGGACGGCGTCATCGCGGACTTCGAAGTCACCGAGGCGATGCTCCGCTACTTCATCCACAAGGCGCACAACCGCAGCACGCTGGTGCGCCCGCGGATCGTCATCTGCGTGCCGCCCTCGATCACCAGCGTGGAGAAGCGCGCGGTGCGCGAGTCGGCGCTGTCGGCGGGGGCTCGGGAGGTGTTCCTGATGGAGGAGCCGATGGCGGCTGCCATCGGCGCCGGTCTCGACGTGACGGCTCCGACCGGGAACATGGTCGTGGACGTCGGTGGCGGGACGACGGACGTCGCCGTGATCTCGCTCTCCGGAATCGTCACGTCGTCGTCGATCCGCGTCGGCGGCGACAAGATGGACGAAGCAATCATCCAGTACGTGCGCCGCAAGTACAACGTGCTGATCGGCGAACGCACTGCGGAGGACGTCAAGATCCAGGTCGGGACGGCCTCGCCGCACGGACGCACCGGAACCATGGAGATCAAGGGTCGCGATCTCGTGGCCGGCATCCCGAAGACGGTGATGGCCACCAGCGACGAGATCCACGAGGCGTTGATCGAGCCGATCTCGGCGATCGTCGAGAGCGTCCACATGACGCTCGAGAAGACGCCTCCCGAACTCGCGGCCGACATCGTCGACCGCGGGATCGTCCTGGTCGGCGGCGGCTCGCTCCTGCGCGATCTCGACGTCGTGCTGCGCGAGCGCACGGGCCTGCCGATCATCCGCGGCGACGATCCCTTCACGGCCGTCTGCTACGGCGCCGGAAAGGCCCTCGACGATCTCGATCTGCTGCGGCAGGTCAGCTTCGAGTAACGCTCGAGTCCTCAGTCCGGCGATAGCACGGCGAGCGCCAACTGCATCGCGAGCTGCATGTCGCCCTCCACCTGGATCTTGCCGGCGAGGAAGGCGTCCTGCGGCTGCAGAGCACCGCTCCGCAGCTCGCGGTAGGCCGCAGCGTCGACGCGGATGGTGGTGTTCGGCGTCGTCGCGGGCGCTTCCGATCCGGCCGGCGGCGGACCGCCGAGGTGGGCGAGCAGCTGAAATCCGCCCTCTCCCGTCAGCTCGAAGAGCAGCGCGCCGGTCACCGAGCCGATCTGCTCGACCCGGAAGCGCGTCAACTGGATCGGCTTGCCCATCCCCGAGACGCCGCCGAGGAAGCCGAGGACGTTGTCCCCCGCCTCGCGCCAGAGCGGCTCGAAGTGCTCGCGGTCCAGCTCGATCGACAGGAAGGGCGGATGCGCCGCGGTGTCGGACGCGGCAACGCGTCCCTCGACGATGTTCAGGTACCAGGTGCCGCCCCCGGCGCCGCGGATGTCGAAACGCAGCGTGGCGTCGACGCTGCGCATGCCCTCGAGCGTCCGCTGCGCCGCGGCAGCGGCCTCCTGCTGGTCGGCCACCTGGCGGTTCATCTGCGTGGGCAGACGCTCGCCGAAGAAAGTCTGCGGATCGGGCGGCGTCGACGGATTCACTGGCGGCGGCTCCTCTGGTAGTGGTTCACGTTGTTGACGTGCTCGCGGTAGCTCCGGGCGAAGACGTGCGAGCCGTCGTTGCGCGAGACGAAGAACAGGTAGTCGCTCTGCGCGGGCTGCAGCACCGCGCGCAGCGAGGCCGCGCCCGGACTCGCGATCGGCGTCGGCGGCAGCCCCGCGATCCGATAGGTGTTCCACGCGTTGCTCTCGTCCTCCAGATGCACACGGCGCAAGTTTCCGTCGAAGTCGGGAATGCCGTAGATCGTCGTCGGGTCGGACTCGAGACGCATTCCGCGATCCAGGCGGTTGTGGAACACCGACGCCACGAGCGGACGCTCGTCCGCGACAGCAGTCTCCTTCTCGACGATCGATGCCAGTGTCACGACTTCCCGCATCGACATGCCGCGGGCGCGAGCGGCCGGTTCCAGCTCGCGCCAGTAGCGGTGGAACTCGTCGACGAGGAGTTTCGCGATCTGGCGCGGGGTGAGACCGCGCGGTAGCTGGTACGTGTCCGGGAACAGGTAGCCCTCGAGCCTCTCGCCCTCGACTCCGAACGCGGCCGCCACCTCCGGATCCCGCGCCACTGCGAGGAAGTCCTCGGCCGAGACGAGACCCGCCTGCTCGAGTCGTGCGGCAATCTCCGTCGCCGTGAAGCCCTCCGGCAGCGTCACCGGATACGTGACGACGAGCCCCTCCACCATCTGCGCGAGGACGCGTCGGGCGCTCCACGCGGGCGAGAGCTCGTACTCGCCGGCGTGCAGACGGCCAGCAGTGTCTTGGAATCGCGCCAGTCCGCGCATCGCCAGGGCGCTGCGGATCACGCCGTCCGCTTCGAGCTGCTCGGCGACGCTGCGAAGCGTCGATCCGGCGGGAACGTCGAAGCGCACCGGTGCCGCATCGGGATCCGCCGGCTGGAGGCTCCACAGGACGGCACCGGCGAGGCTCGCCGCGGTGATGGCGCCCAGCAGCAGCAGGCTCCCGAGCGCGCGCCGCCAGAGCCTGCGCGGTCGTCGAGACGAAGGCCGGGATTCGACGCTGGGCGCCGGCTCCGTCACTCCACGTGCTCCTGCGCGCCGCCATGGCGCCGTCGCTCGAGGTACGTCGCCAGCAACAGCGTCGCGGCGATCGCGTCCACCTCCCCGCGTCCCTTGCGCTGCTTCACGCGCCGTCCCGTTTCCTGCATCGACCGCTCCGCGGCGACCGACGTCCAACGTTCATCGAGCAGCTCGACGGGAATCTTCAGCGCGGCCGACAGCTCCTGGGCGAAGCGCTCCGCGGCGTTGGCTTCGGGGCCCCGCCGGCCGCTCATGTGCAGCGGCCACCCGACCACGGCGCTGCCGATCTCGCGCTCGCGCACGAGCGCACGCAATGCATCGAAATCGCGCCGGCGTCCCTTTCGCTCGAGGAAGCCCGCAGGGAACGCAATGCCGGCGTCCTCATCCGAGATCGCGAGCCCGATCCGCTTTTCCCCGAGGTCGAGACCCAGCACGCGCATAGGAGACGAAGCTAGCAGTCGGCACGCCCTCTGGAAGAACCGCGCAGGCGGCCTCCGGTGCCGTCGAGACGAGTCGAAGGCCCGCCGATCTCGCGACGTTGCTGGAACGCGCGCATGCCGCAGATCCCGGCTCGCGGGTGGCCTCGATCTACGAGCTGGGCATGCTCGGCCATCCGCGTGCGCTCGCGCACTTCGATTGACGCGCGTCGCATCGGCGGTTCCGCGACGAATGGCGTCATCCGGCGTGCGGTGCGTGGACCACGGCCGCGACGTCGTCGACGAGACGGCGGATCTCCGGGTCGAAGAGGTCGTAGGCGACGGCGAACCCCTTCTCCGTATGGCGCGCAACCTGACCGGTGAGCTCGAACGGGGAAACGGGAAGCACGAAGATGTACAGCGTGATGCGCGTGCCGATCGGTGGCTGCGTGCTGGCCGCTTCGACCCGAGCGCCGCTGTAGGAGATCTCCGCGAGCGTGCCGGCGCCCTCCGCTCGGCCCGAGGAGATCAGCGCATCGAAGTGGGTGCGAAAGCGCGGACTCCGCCGCTGTTCCATCGTCGCCGTCTCCCGTGGGGGCTCGTGGTCGCCGCTTCGACCCGTCGCGCACGGGGCTTGAGAGCCTTTTCCGGAACCCGCTCCCGGTTGCCCAGGGAGCGGCGCCGGTCGGGAAAGCCGTTAGATTCCCGCCCGCTCCGGGCAACTTCAAGCCGATTGCCCGGCCCTTCACGCGGCGGTCCCCGTGCCCTTTCCCAGCTTGAAGCTCCACCCCAGCCTGCTCCGCGGCATCGCCGAACTCGGCTTTGCCCGGCCGACGCCGATCCAGAGCGAAGCGATCCCGGCGGCGCTCGCCGGGCACGTCGTGCTGGCGTGCGCCACCACCGGCAGCGGCAAGACGGCGGCCTTCCTGCTGCCGATCCTGCACCAGCTCATCGACCAGCCGCGCGGACGCACACGCGCGCTGGTGATTACGCCGACGCGCGAGCTGGCGGCGCAGATCGTCGACGAGCTGAACGATCTGGCGGTCCACACGCCGGTCACGGGAGCCGCGATCTTCGGCGGCGTCGCGATGGGCCCGCAGGAGCACGCGTTCCGCAGCGGTGTCGACGTCCTCGTCGCCACGCCCGGGCGCCTGCTCGACCACTTCGACGCGCCGTACGCCAAGCTCGAGGGACTCGGGTATCTGGTGCTCGATGAGGCCGACCGGATGCTGGACATGGGGTTCCTGCCGGCGATCCGTCGCATTCTTCGTCACGTGCCGGCCCGCCGGCAGACGCTGTTCTTCAGCGCGACGATGCCGGCGCCGATCACGAAGCTCGCCCATGAGATGTTGAAGGATCCCGCGACGGTGAACCTCGCCCGGAAGGCGGCGCCCGCCGTCGGGATCACCCAGGCCGTCTACCCGGTGTCGCAAGAACTGAAACCGGCGCTTCTGTTCGCGCTCCTGCAGCGCGGGGAGATCGACGAGGCCCTGGTCTTCACGCGCACCAAGCACCGCGCCAATCGCCTCGCCGAGTTCCTGGCGAAGCAGGGCATCGAGTCGGCCCGCATCCACGGCAACCGATCGCAGGGCCAGCGCACCGAGGCGCTCGCGGGCTTCAAGAGCGGCAAGTACCGCGTGCTCGTGGCCACCGACATCGCCGCGCGCGGGATCGACGTGGAGGAGCTCGGCCACGTCGTGAACTTCGATGTGCCGCTGGTGCCCGAGGACTACATCCACCGCGTCGGCCGCACGGCGCGAGCGGAGGCCACCGGGGATGCCTTCACGTTCCTGGCACGCGAGGAGGAGCCGGACCTGGCTCGCATCGAGCGGGTGCTCGGCAAACGCCTGCCGCGCGTCACGGTTCCGGACTTCGACTACGACGCCAGGCCGAAGGCACGCTTCGAAGTGCCGGTGGCGGAACGCATCGCTGCGATCCGCGCGCGCAAGGCCGACGAGCGCCAGCGGGCGCGGGCCAAGGCCGAGCGCGGCGGAGGGGGCGGCACGGGACGGCCGGCACGCCGTTCCGGCTCGGGGGATCCCTCTCGCTCCGGCAGCTCCGCTGGAGGCCCCCGTCGTGGCCCGGGCGGCCGTTCCGGTGGCCCGGCC
>CAYOHN010000152.1:0-2891 GCA_964403735.1 uncultured Spirochaetales bacterium
CCGAGCGGTCCAGACGGGCGGCGGCGCTCCGCTCGAAGCCCGTTTCCTGGAGAAGGCGGCGCATGTGACAGGCATCCTCGACGCGGCGCGGGAGATCCTTCTCCACCTCGCTGCCCCAGACGACCAGCCAGGCGCCGCCCGCGGCCGCCTCGGCCGCGAGGTCGCGCGTGCCGTCGTCGAGCAGCACGATCACCCGGGCCAGCGGGTCGCGGTTCAAGACCCGGACCAGGGCGCCCGTCACGGCGCTCGAGACCGCCGGACCGGCCCCTCCCCGGCCGTCGATCACCACGGCGTCGAACGTCGCGAGGCGTTCGTAGGCCTCGGTTTCCTCCACGGAGTCGGCGCTGGCCAGCTCCGCCAACGAGCCCTGGGGCAGCGCCAGCCGGGGTCGATCTTCGAGGTCTTTGCGAACGATCAGAAACAGGTTCAGCGGGGTGTCGATCAGCAGCGGATGGCCCTCTCGCGGGTTTACGTTCATCGGTCAATCCCTCGGAGCTCGCGGAAAAGCAGACTTCCCAACGCGCCCGAGGGCATCGAGCCACCCTCGATGGCGCTCTCGACATTCAAATTATCACATGGCGTGGTGTCGCTGTCTGTGAAGGAGGACACACCCTCCAACTCGTGCTCTGGAGCCTCGTGCTCGGGAACCTCGTGCTCCGGAGCGCTCGGCTCCTCTGGTCTAGCCGACGCCGGCCTGCGTTGCCGCGGGCGTCGCCAGACCGAGGCCTCGTCCCACAATACCACCCGGCGACGCGTGAGGGGCGCCTGTTCGCCCCCCCCAGGCGGGGAGGATCGTGATCCTCCTTCCGAACTCGTCATTCGTTCTCCCGGGCTCGATCCCCGAGAGGAGAAGCAAACGCGATGCCCAGCACACGGGGCCACACGAAGAGCCGGCGCCGAACGCACGCGAGCCCCGAATGTGGGCTTCGCGCAGCGGAGAGGTGGGGATCCCCAGCACATGTCCGGAAATCAGGGCCATCGGCCTCGATCAGGTCGTCGCGTGCTCGGAGTTCGGGACACGGTGCCGGCCGAGCATCTCGTACAGCTGCGTCCGGCTGATGCCGAGCAAACGCGCCGCCTCCTTTCTGTTCCCTCGCGCCCGCTGCAGGGCGGCACCCAGGCACTCTTGCTCGGCGCGGCGCCGCGCCTCACGGAGCGTCGTGACCCTCGCCGTGCGGCCCGACGGCGCCAGATCGAGATCCGCCGGGTCCACCAAGGAGCCCTCGCACACCACGACAGCCCGACGCACCCGGTTGATGAGTTCGCGGACGTTCCCCCGCCAGGGGTGCTCGAGCAGCGCGCCGATGGCTTCGCGCGAGAAGCCGGCGAGTGTCTTTCCGCTCTGCTTGCAGTAGCGCTCCAGGAAGTAGCGCGAGAGCAGGAGGATGTCGTCGCCCCGCTCTCGGAGCGGCGGCAGCTCGATGGTGAGCACCGCGAGCCGGAAGAACAGATCCTCCCGGAACGTCCCGTCTGGAACCATGGCGTGCAGATCGCGGTTGGTGGCGGCGATCACCCGGACGTCGATCGGGATCCCCGCGCGGCCGCCCACATGCTCGACCACGTGGTTCTCCAGGAAGCGCAACAGCTTCACCTGCAGCGGGGGCGTGAGTTCCCCCACCTCGTCTAGGAACAGCGTCCCGCCCTCGGCAGTCTCGAAGCGCCCTTTGCGCGCCTGCGTAGCTCCGGTGAAGGCGCCCTTCTCGTAGCCGAAGAGCTCGGATTCCAGCAGCGACTCGGGAATCGCCCCGCAGTTGATCGGGACGAATGGCTTCTCGGAGCGCAGGCTGCGTTCGTGGATGGCGAGGGCGGCCAGCTCCTTGCCCGTGCCGCTCTCGCCGGTGAGCAGGACGGGCACGTCGAAGGGGGCCGCGCGACGAATCAGTTGGAACACGCCTCGGATGGCGTCGCTGGTTCCGACCATGGCGAGCGGGTCTTCGGTCTCTGCGGAATCCAAATTAGGGCGGGCAGGGTCGAAGCGCGCCGCGACTGGTGCCGCTCGACGGCGCAACCGGCGCAACAGAGCCGCCGAGGCGAGGCGTTCTGCGGGGGGCTCCGGAGCACCAGCCACCAGGACGTCCCAGACTCCAGCCGCGGCAGCGGCCAGCGCGAGTTCATCGTCATCGACCGTCACCAGAATCGGACAGCCGGGGTCGCCGCGAACGATGCGAAGGATGACGTCGTCGAGTGACGCGGCGCCTTCCTGGCCCTTGCACCCGCGGGCGTCGACGAGGACGCCGTCGCAGCGAGGCAAGAGCCCCACGTCCTTGCTCGCGACCAGGTCGCCGGCACTCCGCCTCTCGCATCGGAAACCCTCGGGCATCGTGAGCGGAGGGTTCCGAAGCGGTTCGGTGTCGAGGCACACGAGGAGGAAGGTGTACGGGGGGCAAGCCAAGATGAGTACCGTCGAATTCGGTTTACCGAACTGGTGAGGACGTCGAGTACGCTATCGAGAGTATAGATCAAGGGCGCGACGATCAATTGTTTCTTTTAGTCCGTTTCTATGAGAAGATCGCGAGAATTGCCCCACTGGGAATGTCTCTCGCCCCTCCCAAACGCGATGCTCCGGGACTCCCTCCGGGAGCCGAGCGGGATTCGAGCCCGCGATCCGAGAGGGTCTAGTCGCCCGGATCGCGCGGAATCACCGCTTGGTTCGGCTCGATTCGGCTTCGAGACCGATTCGGCTTCGAGACCGGATTCAAAGGGAACTCCCCTGCGCATCATCACGTCGGGCATGGCAAGGACCTCATCCGGACGAGTTTGCAAGCAGCTTGCGTCACCATGAACTTCCAGCCCACGCGTCTGACCCCACGCTGCTTCGCCGTGCGCAGAGGCCCGACGAGCTCCCTCCAACCGAACCCCGGGGCCACGCCCTTCCGCTTGCGCTGGCTCCC
>CAYOHN010000152.1:2901-8455 GCA_964403735.1 uncultured Spirochaetales bacterium
CCAGGGTCCCTCGGCATCGAAGGCCGTGCGTCTCCCGAAGTCGGGGGGCGTACGGCCTTTCGAGCCTCCGCCGCGGGCGCAGCGGTCCCGTTGACGGGTCTCTGCCAACGTGAAACACTGCATCCGCATAAACGGATTTGAACGGAGGAACCGCCCCGATGCCGTCACCCGCCCGCTCGCCCTTCAAGGTCGCTGACCTCTCGCTCGCCGATTGGGGCCGCAAGGAGATCCGCCTCGCCGAGTGCGAAATGCCCGGGCTGATGGCGCTTCGCGAACGCTACGAAGGTCGCGCCCCGCTCGCCGGCGCGCGCATCATGGGCAGCCTGCACATGACGGTGCAGACGGCGGTCCTGATCGAAACGCTCGTCGACCTCGGCGCCGACGTCCGCTGGGTGTCGTGCAACATCTTCTCGACGCAGGACCACGCGGCGGCCGCCGTCGCAGTCGGCCCGGAGGGAACGCCGGAGCAGCCCAAGGGCATTCCGGTGTTCGCGTGGAAGGGCGAGACGCTCGAGGAGTACTGGTGGTGTACGCGCGAGGCGCTCGTGTGGCCCGACGACAAGGGCCCGACACTGATCGTCGACGATGGCGGCGACGCGACCCTGCTGGTCCACAAGGCACTCGAGTTCGAGCAGGCCGGCGCGATCCCGGACTTCGACCCGAAAGCGGACCCCGAGGAGTGGGGCGTGATCCTCGACCTGATCAGGCGCGAGCTGGCCGAGCACCCCGGCCTGTGGAGCGCGCTGGCGCGCGGCATCCGGGGCGTCTCCGAGGAGACGACCACCGGCGTCCACCGGCTCTATCAAATGGAGAAGGCCGGCACGCTGCTGTTCCCGGCGATCAACGTCAACGACTCCGTCACCAAGAGCAAGTTCGACAACATCTACGGCTGCCGGCACTCGCTGATCGATGGCCTCAATCGCGCCACGGACGTGATGCTGGGCGGCAAGGTCGCCGTCGTCTGCGGCTTCGGCGAAGTCGGCAAGGGCTGCGCGCAGTCGCTGCGCGGCCAGGGCTGCCGCGTGCTCGTGACCGAGATCGACCCGATCTGCGCGCTCCAGGCCGTGATGGAGGGCTACGAGGTCACGACGCTCGACGACGCGCTCGAGACCGCCGATCTCTTCGTCACCGCCACCGGCAACGCGCACGTGATCGCCGCCGAGGACATGGCGCGGATGAAGGACAAGGCGATCATCGGCAACATCGGCCACTTCGACAACGAGATCGACATGGCCGGCCTGAAGGCCGTGCCCGGGATCCGCAAGATCAACATCAAGCCGCAGTACGACGAGTGGGTCTTCCCGGACGGACACTCGGTGCTGGTGCTCGCCGAAGGACGGCTGCTGAACCTCGGCTGCGCGACGGGGCATCCGAGCTTCGTGATGTCGGCGTCGTTCACGAACCAGGTGCTCGCGCAGCTCGAGTTGTTCGAGAAGGCCGAGAAGTACGAGAAGCGCGTGACCATGCTCCCGAAGCAGCTCGACGAGGAAGTCGCGCGGCTCCACCTCGAGAAGCTCGGCGTCAAGCTGACGAAGCTCACCCAGAAGCAGTCCGACTACATCGGCATCCCCGTCGAGGGCCCCTACAAACCCGACCACTACCGCTACTAGCGTCAACCAAGGGGTTGGGTTCGTTCGTCAACCAAAAGGTTGACGAACGAACCCGGCCCCTTGGTTGACGTCAGAGCTTCGCGAGGATGCGATCGGCGTAGCCGCGC
The DNA here is from genome assembly GCA_964403735.1 of uncultured Spirochaetales bacterium. GTDB lineage: Bacteria > Myxococcota_A > UBA9160 > UBA9160 > PR03 > CAADGG01. The sequence continues at coordinate 4,619 of CAYOHN010000152.1, forward strand.
AGCGCGTCGAGCTTCTGGCCGAGCGTCGTGGTGTCGGGCTCGTAGGCGTTCCGGAAGCCGACGATTGCGTCGGTCACGCCCTGGTCTTCGAGGCGACGGATCCCGTCGAGTGTATAGGCGTCGAGCGAGATCGCGTGGACTTCGAAGGGTTCGCGGTCGCGACCGACCTCGCGGCGCAGTGCGCCGAGCCGTTCGATCGCACGGCCCAGGTCGCCGGCGTCGCCACCGGCGTGCATCCAGCCATCCCCGAGCCGCGCGGCGCGGCGCAGCGCCGGCTCGGCATGTCCTCCGACGAGGATCGGGATCGGCTGCGGAGGCGTCGGGCACAGCTTGATGCTCGGCACCTGGTAGTGCTTGCCATCGTACGCGAAGAAACCGCCCGCGCTGAGCCCGCGCACGATTTCGATCATCTCGTTCGTGCGCGCGCCGCGCGTCTTCCAGTCCGTGCCCGTCACGGCGAAGTCCTCCGGCCACGGCGAGAGACCGACACCGAGCGACAGACGGCCCTTGGTCAGGACGGCGACCGACGACGCCTGCTTCGCCACCAGCACCGGTTGCCGGATCGGCAGCTTCACGACGAATGTCGTGAAGCGCAGGCGGTCCGTGACGGCGCCCAGTGCCGAGACCAGACAGAACGGATCGAGGAACGGTTTGTCCTCGAGGAACTCGCGATTGCCGTCCGGTGTATACGGATACCGGGAATCCGATCCCTCCGGGTAGCAGATGCTGTCCGGCACGGTCATCGAGTGGAAGCCCGCGCGTTCCGCCTCGATGGCCAGCGGCAGCAAGTGATCGGGGTCGCACATGGACTCGGCATAGGTGAAGCGCAAGGCATCCTCCGAAAAGCGGCGATGCTATCCGAGCGCCGGGTCAGCCGCCGTACAGCTCGACGCGCGACGCTAAACCAACGCGCGCGCCGCGTGCGCCGGCCCGCGGAAGCGCAGCCACACCACCAACGCGGACGCGACCAGCGCGAGCCCCATGCACAGGCCCCACCAGATCCCCGCGAGCCCCCAGCCCGCAGACAGCGAGAGCCACGCGCCGAGCGGGATCCCGAGCAGCCAGTAGCTGACGGCGTTGAATACAGCCGCTGGACGCGTTCGGCCCATGCCGCGCAGCACGCCGCAGCCGACCACCTGGATGCCGTCGAAGATCTGGAACGCCGCCGCGATCGGCAGGATCGATGCCGCGAGCGCGACGACCGCGAGGTCCGGCGTGTACAGCAGCGGAAGTTGATGTCGGAGCGCGAGGAAGACGCCCGCGGCGGCGGCCATGACGCCCGCTCCGAGCGCCATTGCCACCCACGCGGCGCGCTGTGCATCGTGGGGCCGCCGGGCGCCGATCAGATTCCCGACCCGCGTCACGGCCGCCAGCGACACCCCGAGCGGCATCATGAACGAGAGCGCCGCCAGGTTGAACACGATCGTGTGGGCGGCGAGCGCGTGGGTTCCCAGTTGGCCCGCGATCAGCGTTGCGCCGAAGAAGGCCCAGACCTCGAGGGAGGTCTGCACGCCCACCGGAATTCCGAGGGCCAGGACCTCGCGCAAGCCGGGCCACGCAAAGGCGCGCCGAGACCAGGGAATCCACGCCGCACGGTGCAACTGGTACCCGATCACCAGTGCGGTCAGCGCCGCCAGCGACGCGATGCGCGTCGCTCCCGTCGCGATGCCGGCGCCTTCGAGGCCGAGCCGCGGAACTCCGAGGCGGCCGAAGATGAGCGCGTAGTTGGCGATGACGTTGAAGAGGTTTGCACCGATCAGGACCCACAAGGCGGGCCGTACGATCTCGCGTCCCTGCAAGTACTGACGCAGCGCAAAGAAAGCCAGGAAGAACGGCACACTCGGCAGCTGGACGAGCGTATACCGCTCCGCCGCAGCGGCGAGGGCTGGATTCTGTCCTGTCGCCAACAGGAACTCTTCGGTGCCGAACCAGAGCCAGCCCAGCGGAACACTGAGCAAGACCGAGAGGATGAGTCCGCGCTGTAGTGCCAGCGCCGACCGGCGGCCGTCCCCGGCGCCGTGCGCCTGCGCGACGATCGGGTCGAGTCCGTAGAGCGTGCCGATCGCCAGCTGCAGCGTGCCGAAGACCCACACGTTCGCGAGCGCCGCCGCCGAGAGCGCGTCGATCGAATAGCGGCCGAGCATCAGGGTATCCACGACGCCGAGCCCCATCATGCCGATCTGCGTCGCGGCCACCGGCCAAGCGAGCGTCGTCAGCCTGCGGATCTCGCTGCGCAGCGGCGAGAGCGTGTGCCTGGCGTCAGTCCGCAACGCGCCGGATCACGACAACGCGGCGAGCCCACTCCGGACCCGGCGGCGCACCCGGCGTGAGCTCGATGCGCCGGCCGACGCCCTGCACGAGCCGCGGCCCCTCCGGCGTTTCGACCCATCCTTTGGCGCGCAGCGCGCCGAGCGAGCGCAGTCGCGTGAGCAACGCGTCGGTTGCGATCCCGGCTTCGAACTCGATCACTTCACTGGCGAAGCGCTCGTGGACGTGGCCCTCGCCGCACTCGTGCCCGGCGCAGGGCGCGCGTCCGTCGCGCGGGGTCTCGGGCGGCGCCAAGAGCGCGCGATCCACCTGTCCGTGCAGCGCGCGGACGATCAGCGCGTCGGGCTCGAGCGCGCGCAACTTGTCTTCGAGCTCCGGAAGCTGCTCAGGATCGACGCGATCGACCTGGTTCAGCACCAGCAGATCCGCCGCCGAGACCTGCTGCTCGAACGTCGCCCCGAGATCGCGGCCATCCGCGAGCTGCTCGGCGTTGACGACGACGATCCCGAGATCGTCGGAGATCCATTCCGAGACCGGCGGTCGCCACAGCGAGAGCTGCACGTCGTACGGCAGCGCCACACCGGACGTCTCGATGACGATCTGATCCGGCGCCACCTCGCGGCGCAGCGCTTCGAGCGTGCGGACGAGATCGTCGGTCAGCTCGCAGCACACGCAGCCGCCCTCGAGCTCGCGGATCGGCACGCCTCCCGGTGCGCGGTCGGCGCCGGCGAGCAGTGCGCGGTCGATGCCGAGCGCGCCGAACTCATTGGAGACCACGGCGACGCGCACGCCGGACGCCTGCGCCTCGGCCAGCAGATGGCGGACGAGCGACGTCTTGCCCGAGCCGAGGAAGCCCGCGACGACGAGCACCGGGATGCGACCATGTTGTGACATCACGAAGCCCGGGACGATACCCTCCACGGCCACATGTGCCCGTCCCCTGCTCCTGCTGCCGGTCCGCTCGCCGGCATCGTGGTGCTCGATCTGACCCGCGTGCTCGCGGGGCCGTTCTGCACGCTGCAGCTCGCGGAGCTCGGAGCGCGCGTCCTCAAAGTCGAGCGGCCCGGCACCGGGGACGACGCGCGGCGCATCGGTCCGTTCGTCGCCGGCGAATCGGCGTACTTCCTGTCGCTGAACCGCGGCAAGGAGAGCATCGCGCTCGATCTGCGGGACGCCGCGGACCGCGCGCTCTTCGAACGGCTGCTCGCGCGCGCCGACGTGCTGGTGGAGAACTTCCGGTCCGGCGTGCTCGAGCGTCTCGGGTTCGGGTGGGACGCCGTGCGCGAGCAGCATCCGCAGCTCGTCTACGCCTCGGTGTCGGGCTTCGGGCACACGGGACCGTGGGCGCAGCGCCCGGCCTACGACCTGGTGGCGCAGGCGCTCGGCGGGATCCTCTCGATCACCGGTCCCGTCGGCGGACCTCCGGTGCGCGTCGGCACGTCGATCGGCGATCTCGCCGCGGGTCTCTTCACGGCGCTCGGCATCACCGCCGCGCTGGCCGAGCGCGCCCACACCGGCCGCGGACGGCGTGTCGACGTCGCGATGCTCGACGCGCAGGTGGCACTGCTC
>CAYOHN010000153.1:0-8433 GCA_964403735.1 uncultured Spirochaetales bacterium
GAACTGCGCGGCGAAGAACGCCAGCACGAGGTACGGCGCGAGCCCGGCCATCGTTTCGGCGAGCATGCGCGCGGCATCGCGGTCGCTGCGGATCGTGCGCGCGGCAATTCCGTGGGCGAGCCCCGGCAGCGCGAGCCCGAAGAACATCAGCGGCACGATCGACGCGACCCAGCGCGGCGTCGTGCCGGTGCTGCCGTGCAGAGGCGCGCCGGGGACCGCGATCGCGAGCCCGACGAGGCCCACCGTCGCCACCAGCGCCGCGACTCCGGCGACGAGGCCGCGCCGTTCGTCCGCGGTGAGCGGCGGCGTTGCGGGAGCATCGCCGCGCTCGGCGGCGGCGGCCCTCGTCCGCAGCAGGCGCGGCTCGACGATTCGTTCGGTCACCGCCCAGCCGACGGCGGTGATCCAGAACGTCGAGACGATCATCAGCCACCAGTTGCAGGTGGGCGCCACCCGGTAGCTCGCGTCGACCAGCAGCGCGCCGCTTTCGGTGAGGCCCGCCAGCAGCGGATCGAGACCGGTCGGCACCAGGTTGGCCCCGAAGCCGCCCGCGACGCCGGCGAACGCCGCCGCGAGCCCGGCGATCGGCGAGCGGCCTGCTGCCTGGAACAGCGCTGCGGCGATCGGCGGGAGCACGACGTAGCCAGCATCGACGGCCAGCGACGAGTTGATGCCGGCGAAGATCACGAGCGGCGTGAGCAGGCGCGCCGGCACGCGCGCCAGCGAGGCGCGCAGCAGCACCGGCAGGAACCCCGAGCGCTCGGCGAGTCCGATGCCGAGCATGCCGACCAGCACGATCGCGAGCGGCGGGAAATCCCGGAAGTTGGTCACCAGGCTCGACACGAGCCAGTGCAGGCCATCGGAGGAGAGCAGGCTCTGCGCGGCGACGCGGACCGGCATCTTCCGGCCTTGCTCGAGGACGGTCTTCTCGACCTCCCAGCCTTGCGAGACCGCGAGCTGGGAGAGTCCCATCACGACGAGCGTCCCGATCAGGAACAGCGTCGCGGGGTCCGGAAGCCGGTTGCCGAGCTGTTCGATGACGCCGAGCAGGCCCGGCGATGAGGCGCGCGCGTGTTCGCTCCCGGCGACGGTGCCCCTGCGCTGGCGACTCATGCGGACGCAGCTCCTCGTCTCGTGGACCGCGATCGCCGCCGCTCGCCGGCCGGCGAAAACGAAAGCGGCCGCGATGGTGTCTCAGCCCGCGCCGTTCCGCCTCCGGCCGCACCATCGCCTCGCGGAGGGGAGGCCTCTATCCTGCGCGCTTCGATGGGTTCCCGCAGGATCGGCATCGTCTACGAGCTCTTCGGGGCCTATCCGCGCCGTGCCGGCGATCCGCCGGATGCGGACGTCGAGTACGAGCCGGAAGCCACGCTGCTCGCACTGGAAGCGGGAATCCGGCAACTCGGCTACCGCCCGGTCCGGCTCGGCCGACCGCACGATCTGCTCGTGATAGCGGCCAAGGGGAATCCGATGTCCGACCTCGATGCCGCCGTCACGATCGCCGAAGGCTACGGGTCGCGCAATCGCGAGGCCTGGGCCCCCGTGCTGCTCGAGATGCTCGGAGTGCCCCAGCTCGGGTCCGACGCGCTCACGCTGTCGCTGTCGCTCGACAAGGCGTGGACGCGGGCGGTCGTCGCGGAACACGGCGTTCCGGTGGCGCCGGGTCGGGTCCTGCGCTCGTCGGCCGAGGCGGAGGGCGCAGAGCTGCCGGCCGACTTCCCGTACTTCGTGAAGCCGCGCTGGGAGGGATCCGCGAAAGGCATCGGGCTCCGTTCGCGGGTCGACGACCGAGCCGCGTTGGTGACGGCCGTCGCGCGGGTGATCGATCACTATCATCAGCCCGCGCTCGTCGAGCACTTCCTGCCCGGAGCCGAATACACCGTGACCCTGATCGGAAACGACCCGCCGCAGGCGCTGCCGGTGCTCCAGCGCGCGCTCGAGAGCGAGAGCCGCATCGGACTTCACGCCGTCGAAGCCAAGCCGGGAGAAGTGGCTGCCGCAGCGGCCCAAGGAGACACGATCGAGCGTCGACCGCGCACGCACTGTCTCCCCGGGACGCTCGATGCCGCACTCGAGACGGAGCTCGTCCGGCTGGCGTCCATCGCCTGCGCCGCGCTCGATTGCCGCGACTTCGCCCGCGTCGACTTCAAGTGCGACGATGCCGGCCGCCCGGCTTTTCTGGAGATCAATCCGCTGCCGAGCTTCGGCCCCGAGAGCTCCTTCGGCGTCCACGCGGAACTCCTGGGCGGTTCGCTCGAGGAGCTGCTGGCGCGGACCCTCGGCGCCGGGCTGCGGCGACTCGGGATCGCGTGATGGCGGGGTTCGCGCGGGCGTCCGCGCCGCGACCGGACGGCGTCGCCGCGGCCGATTGGAGCGACTGGACCTGGCAGATGAAGCATCGGGTGCGCTCGGCGGCGGAGCTCTCGGCGTGGCTGCGCCCCACGGACGACGAGCGGCTCGCCATCGACGCACTGGCCGAGCGGTTCCGCTTCGTCATCACGCCGTACTACGCATCGCTGATGGATCGCGAGGATCCGGCGTGTCCGATCCGCCGCCAGGTGGTCCCGCGGCTGGCCGAACTCGCCGATCCGGCCGGCCTCGCCGATCCGCTCGACGAAGTGGCGCACTCTCCGGTGAAGAACCTGGTGCGCGTGTATCCGGACCGCGTCGCGTTCTGCGTGAACAACGAATGCGCGCTCTACTGTCGCTACTGCCTGCGCAAGCGCATGGTCGGCGAGCCCGAATGGGCGATGAAGAAACGCGAACTCGAAGAAGCACTCGACTGGCTCCGCCGGACGCCGGCGATTCGCGACGTGCTGCTCACCGGCGGCGACCCGCTGGTGTTCTCGGACGACAAGCTCGCCTGGCTGCTCGGAGAACTGCGCGGGATTCCGCACGTCGAGATCGTCCGCCTCGGCACGCGGCTGCCGGTGACGTTGCCGTTCCGGGTGACGGACGAGCTGTGTCGGTTGCTCTCGGAACACCATCCGATCTGGGTGAATACGCACTTCAATCATCCCCGGGAGCTGACCGCCGAGGCTGCCGACGCCTGCGACCGGCTGCTGCGGGCGGGCTGTCCGGTCGGCAACCAGAGCGTTCTGCTGCGCGGCGTCAACGATGACCTGGCGACGATGCAGGCGCTGTGCGAGGGCCTCGTCCGGATGCGCGTGCGCCCGTACTACTGCTACCAGGCGCAGTTGCTCGAAGGCACGGCCCATTTCCGGGTCCCGATCGAGCGCGGCATCGAGCTGTTCGAGGCGATGCGCGGTCGGACCAGCGGCTTCGCGATCCCGGTCTACGTGCTCGACACGCCACACGGGAAGGTGCCGCTGGCGCGCTCGCGGGTGCGCGGCCGCGAGGGCGAGTTCGTCGTCGTCGAGGCGTGGGACGGTGCGCTGTGGCGCGAGCGGAACCCGCTGGACGATCCCGCCGAGGCGACCTCTCCGGATGGTGCCGGCGCAGCCCCGATGCGCTCCTGACGCGTTGGCGCATACTCCGCCACAGGGTGGGGGAAGTGGATCCGACGACCGGCGCGAACGCCACACCGGCCGGCGGCCCCGAGCCGGACGCTCGGGTGCCCGGCGCCTCCACTGTCGATCGCGCCGAGGCTTCGGGAGTGCCGGCGGCGGCCGCATTGCTCGCCGGCAGTGTGCTGCTCTCGCGCGGCATCGGTTTCGTTCGCGAGGGGCTGCTGGCGTATCAAGTCGGCGCCAGCGGGATCTCGGACGCCTACTACGCGGCCTTCCAGCTTCCGGACCTGCTGAACTACTTCCTGGCGGGCGGAGCGCTCTCCACGGCCTTCCTGCCCTTGTATGCGAAGCTGCGTGCGGGCGACGAGACCGGCGCCGAACGCCTGCTGGCGACGGTGCTCGGCACGCTCGGCCTGTTGGCGGTGTGCGCGACGATCGCCCTGTGGGTCGCTGCCGATGCGCTCGTCGCGTTGCAGTTCCCGGACTTCGATCCGGCAAAACGGGAGCTGACGACGCAGCTCACGCGGATCGTGCTGCCGGCGCAGATCTTCTTCGTCATCGGGGGCGTGCTCCAGGCGAGCCTGCTGGCGCGCGGCCGCTTCGCCGCCGCGGCGCTGGCACCGCTCGTCTACAACGCCTGCATCGTGCTCGGGGGAATCCTGCTCGCGCCTGCGCTCGGGGTCGCCGGTTTCTCGTGGGGAGCGCTCGCGGGCGCCGTTCTGGGCCCGTTTGCGATTCCGTGGCTCGATGCCCGTCGCCGCGTGCGCATCGGCGTGCGCGTCTCGCCGCGCGATCCGGACTTCGTTCGCTACGTCGTCCTCGCGGCTCCCCTCATGTTCGGACTGACGCTGCTCACCGTCGACGAATGGTACGACCGCTGGTTCGGCGGCCTGCTGGGCGACGGGGCGATCGCTTCGTTGGTCTTCGCGCGGCGACTGATGAGCGCTTCGGTCGCCGTCGTCGGCCAGGCGATCGGGCAGGCGGCGATGCCTGCGCTCGCCAACCTGTGGGCCGCCGAACGACCGGCAGAACTCGATCGCGTGCTCGGCCTCACGCTGCGCGCGGCGCTCGCACTCGGGATCCTTGCCGGCGCCGCCACCGTGGCGCTGGCGGGCCCGCTCGTCGAGCTCGTCTACCACCGCGGCGCGTTCACCGCCCAGGATGCGGCGCAGGTCACGTGGCTGCTGATGATCTTCTCGGCGGCGGTTCCGGCATGGGTCACCCAGCAGATCGCCGTCCGCGGCTTCTATGCGCGCGGCCAGACGTGGCGACCGATGCTGCTCGGCACGGGCTTCGCGCTGGCGGCCGTTCCCGTCTACCTCGAGTTCGGCCGGCGCTTCGGCGTCGAAGGCCTCGCCGCGGCCGGCGTCGTCGCGATGACCGGCAACGCGCTGGCGACCTTGCTCTACGCACGCTGGTTGCACGGCGGGCCCCCGCTCGCGCCGATCGCCGGCAGCGCGCTGCGCGCCCTCGCGATCGCCAGCGTGGCCGGCGTTGCGGCGCATGCGGTGATCGGCGACCGCAGCGGCATGCTCGGCGCAACCGCCGATCTCGCGATCGGAGGCTGCGGATTCCTCGTGGTCAGTGGCCTCGGGGTCACGCTGGTCGGCGACGCGGCACTGCGAAGTTCCGTCGCGGGTCTGGCGCGAAGGCTCCGGCGGAGAAACGCGGCGGGATGACGGTTCGACTCCGGCGCGTGTGGCCGGGAGGACCTTCGGGACGATCTTGCCGGAGCGGGGCGCGCGGCCTAGGTTCCGTCTGGGCGCGTAGCTCAATTGGTAGAGCAAGGGACTCTTAATCCCTAGGTTCTGGGTTCGAGTCCCAGCGCGCTCACCACGTGAATCAACCGGCCTGTGGTGCGATCGATTCCGCTTCCGGTCCCGCTTCCGATCCCGATCGGGCGCGTTGGCTTTCCGAAGCAGACTTCGTCCGTGTCGATTCGATCAGCGCGAGTCGCGTCCGAGGGAGGAATCGTTCCGCGAGGAATCGAGCCGGTTGACCGTGGTGAGACCCGCCGTCTCCAGCCGGGGTGGCGAAACTGGCAGACGCAGTGGCCTTAGGAGCCACCGTCCGAAAGGACATGCAGGTTCGAGTCCTGTCCCCGGCACCCTGACGCCGGCCGGGTCTGCTCCCCGCGTGATCACTTCGAGAGGATCTCATGAGTGAAGGAACACCGGTCGCTTCGCCGACCATCGACGGGTTGCGCGTCGAGGTCAGAGAAGAGGGCCCTGCAACCCGCTGGCTCGACGTCGAGGTTCCGCCGGCGCGCGCCGCCAAATCCTTCGAACGAGCGTATCGAGGTCTCGCTCGCTCCTCGCGTGTGCGTGGCTTTCGCCCCGGGAAGGCTCCCCTTTCCGTTCTGCGGCGGATGTACGGTCCCGCCGTCGCCGAGGACGTCGAGCGCGACTTGATCGCCGCGACGCTTCCGGAGGCACTCGAGCGCTCCGGTCTGATGCCGGTGAGCGAGCCGACCGTCGATGCGTCGGTGCCCGAAGAAGGATCGGCGTTCGCCTACCGAGCCCGGATCGAGGTGAAGCCCGTGATCGCGCTCGGCGACGTGGCGGGGCTGTCGGCCCAGCGCCCGTCGAAGGTGGTCGCCGAGAGCGACGTCGGGGAGGAACTCGAGGCGCTGCGGCAACGCCACGCGACGCTGATCGAGGAACCTCATGACACCGCAGCGGCGCAGGGCCACTTCCTGACCATCGACTTCGTCGGCAAGATCGGCGGCGAGCCGTTCGAGGGCGGGACCGCTCGCGATCACACCGTGGAGCTCGGCTCGGCGCAATTGATCCCCGGATTCGAGGAGCAGTTGGTCGGCGCGCGAGCGGGCGAGGATCGCACCGTGCCGCTGCGCTTTCCGGAGGACTACGGCAGTCCCGTTCTGGCCGGCCAGGAAGCCGAGTTCAGCGTCCGTGTGACCGCGGTGCGCCGCCGAGAGGTGCCGGCGCTCGACGACGAGTTCGCCAAGGACCTCGGCGATTTCGAGACGCTCGAGCAGGTGCGCGAGAAGATCCGCGAGACGCTGGCGGCCGCCAAGGCACGGCGCGCGAAGATGGAACTGCGCCGGTCGCTGCTCGGTGCGCTGATCGAGCGTGTCCCCGTCGAAGTGCCGGCGAACCTGTTGCGGGAGCGGCTCGAGCGGCGCCTCCATGCGGCCGCGCAGGACCTCGAGAAACGGGGCGTGCGGCGCGACCTGGTCGAACGCCAACTGGCGCGGCTCGAGGAAGAATGGCGCCCCTTGGTCGAGCGCGAGATTCGCGAGGGGTGGCTGCTGGGCGCGCTGGCGGAACGCGAGGGCCTGCAGCTCGACGACGACGAGTTCGACGAGCGGATCGAGCAGGTGGCCCAGGAGCAGGGAACGGATGCGAATCGGCTTCGCCAGGCGTATCGCGACGCCGGCGCGCTCGGCGCCCTGCGCGAGCAGTTGCTGGAAGACAAAGCGTTCGAGTTCCTTCTCGCGACGGCCAACGTCGAAGAGGTGGCTGGCACGTAATCCCACTCGGGCGCGACCGGACGCCGATGACCGCTGCCGTGACGATCCCGCGGGGTTCTGCGACGCAGCGCAGCATTACGAACAAGCGCGATGCGCTACATCCCCGCTACGTCCCAGGGACGGTCGCGCCGAATCCTGAACCGGAGCCTCCATGCCGTTGATTCCGATGGTGATCGAGCAGAGCCCGCGCGGCGAGCGGGCCTATGACATCTATTCCCGGCTGCTGAAGGAAAGGATCATCTTCCTCGGCACGCCGATCGACGACGATGTCGCGAACCTGATCATCGCGCAGCTGCTCTTCTGTGAAGCCGAGGACCCCGAGAAGCCGGTCCAGATCTACATCAACTCACCCGGGGGGTCCGTCACCGCAGGCCTCGCGATCTACGATACGATGCAGTACGTGCGACCCGAGGTCGGAACGATCTGCATGGGACAAGCGGCGTCCATGGCGGCCTGGCTGCTCGCAGCGGGCGCCAAGGGGCGTCGCATGGCCCTGCCCAATGCGCGGGTCATGATCCATCAGCCGATGGGTGGCTTCCAGGGACAGGCAACGGACGTCGACATCCAGGCGCGCGAGATCCTGAAGCTGCGCCAGCGCATGAACGAGATCCTCGCGGCTCACGTGGGCAAGTCGGTCGAGCAGATCGCCAAGGACACGGAGCGTGACTACCATCTGTCCGGAGAAGAAGCGCTGGCTTACGGCGTCATCGATCAGGTCGTCACGCGGCGCTCGCCTTCCGGGCCCGGCGATCCGCCCAGCGCCCAACGAGCCGGTTCGGACGGAGCCGCTTCGGGAGGGTACTCTGGAGGCCAGGGTGGCCCCAGCAGCGCCAAGGCCGACCGGACCAGCAAACCGGGCTCCCCTCGGAGCGGCAGCGACAAGGGCGGACGATCGTGAAGAAGCGGGAAGACAACGCGAACCTTTCTTGTTCCTTCTGCGGCAAGAGCCAGCGGGAGGTCAAGAAGCTGATCGCGGGTCCCACCGTCTACATCTGCGACGAGTGCATCGAGCTGTGCAATGACATCATCGCGGAGGAGTACGGGCGCGAGGAAGTCGCCGAGCACACGTCGAAGGTGCCGAAGCCGCGAGAGATCAAGGCCATCCTCGACGACTACGTGATCGGGCAGGAGCGCGCCAAGAAGGTGCTCTCGGTCGCCGTGCACAACCACTACCGGCGCATCGAGAGCCAGGCATTCGTCGGTGACGTCGATCTGCAGAAGTCGAACATCCTGCTGCTCGGCCCCACCGGGTGCGGCAAGACGCTGCTCGCACAGACGCTGGCCAAGATCCTCGACGTGCCGTTCACGATCGCCGACGCTACGACGCTCACCGAAGCCGGCTACGTCGGCGAGGACGTCGAGAACATCATCCTGAACCTGCTGCAAGCGTCCAACTACGACGTCGAGCGCGCGCAACGGGGGATCGTCTACATCGACGAGATCGACAAGGTCGCCCGCAAGAGCGAGAAC
>CAYOHN010000154.1:0-6505 GCA_964403735.1 uncultured Spirochaetales bacterium
GGCGTAGTCGCGGAGCCGCGCGTAGCACAGTCGATCGATCGCCTGGGTGTCGAGCAGCCGCGCACAAATTGCGGCGAGCGTCCGGCGCAGCGGTCCGCCCGCGGCCGTCAGCCGGGCGAGCTGCGTCTCCGGGCGGAACCGTTCGCGTGCCTCTCGCTCCGAACGCTCACCACCGGAAAGAACCGATCCGCCCGCACCGCCGGCATCGAGTCTCATCGCGGCCCAACCTGACTACCCCCCGAGAACACCAAGCACTGTACGCGAAGAAAAGACGAAAGTCAAGCTCCCAACAGAACCATTGCAACTCGCGCGAACTCACGCACCGCCAAACACCGCCGCGCCGCTAGAACTCCGGCATCCCCACCACGAAAGTCAGCGAGAACATCTCGTTCCCCGCGGCGTCGAACAGCCGCAGCACGCAGCTCTGGTCGAGACGTCGTCGCGACTCGTCGGTGCCCGCCGCCTCGAGGAGCGGCTGCACGCGCTCCAGCAGCTCGGCGCCGGAGTCCTGCTCGAGGCCGAGCGTCGAGAAGAACACGGTCATCAGCGTGGCGCCCTCCGTATACCAGAACTCGATGCGGTACGGCCGGCCGTCGGGAAACACGCCATCGATGGCGCCGAGGTCGCCTTCGGGAAGGATGGGATCGTGCTCGAACAGGTTGGGAGCGAAGTCGGATCGGTCGGGAATCGGGTAGCTCTGCATGCGCGCTCTCCCTCGTGGGCACTGGATGCCGCGGTTCGATCGGACGCCCTCGGGACGGCAGGCCCACCCGGCGCCGACCTCGCCGAACCTACGGCGCAGGTGTGACAGATGTGGTCACGCACCCGGCCAGCCGACCATGGCTCGTCACGCCACCCACACCTCCGACGCAAACGCCCGCGCAGCCGTGAATCGCTTCCGTCCGCGCGCCCGCGTGAGCGCGATCCCGCCGCAAAGAAAGTGCTTCCCCCGAGCAGCCGCTCCCGCATAGAATCGCCGCGATGCCGCGCATGCTGCCGAGGCAGCCCGATGCCGATGCGCCGATGTCCGAACAGCAGGTCTTCGAGGCCTTTCGCGAGGGTCTGCCCGAAGACTGGGTGGTTCTGCACTCGCGCCGCTTCCTGCTCCCCGCCGTCAACGGCAGGCGGCCGCAGGAAGGCGAGATCGACTTCCTCGTCCTCGATCCCGCGCGCGGGCTCCTGGCGATCGAAGTGAAGGGCGGTGAGGTCCAGTGCCAAGGCGGCGAGTGGACCTCCACCGAGAACGGTCGCATCCACGCGCTCGAGGATCCCGGCAGCCAGGCCGCCTCGGGGATCCGCGCGCTGGATCGCTGGCTCCAGCAGCAAGCGCCGCTTCGGAAGGCGCGCCCGGCGCCGAGCCGGCGCATCGCCTTCGGCCACGGCGTCGTGCTGCCGCGCACGCACGTGTCCGGCGATCTCGGGCCGGCCCTTCCCCGCCAGCTCATCCTCGACAGCCGCGACCTCACGCGTCCGAAGGAAGCCCTCGACGGCATCTTCGCCTTTCACGAACTCACCGGCCCGCCGCTGAGCCGCGCCGCCGTCGAGCTCTTCGTGAACCTGCTCCTCCCCTCGCTTGGGCTCGTGCGCGCGCTCAGCGTGCAGGTGGAGCACGAACGCGCCGCGCTCGTCCGCCTCACCGAGGAACAGCTTCGGGTCCTCGCGAGCCTCGAGCGAAACCCGCGCATCGCCATCGCCGGCGGCGCCGGGACCGGCAAGACCGTCCTTGCCGCCGAAAAGGCGCGCCGTCTCGCCGCAAGCGGACAGCGCGCGCTGCTGCTCTGCTTCAACCGCCCGCTCGCCGACCACCTGAAGCAACACGCCGAAGGGTATGACGTCAACACCTTCCACGGCCTGTGCGACGAGCTTGCGCAGCAGGCGGGGCTCGCGTTCCCCGTGCCGCAGAGCGACGACGAAACGCAGAGACAGTTCTGGGAGCACCAAGCGCCGAACATCCTGTATGAGGCGCTCACCGTCTTGCCCGACCGGCGCTGGGACGCCCTCATCATCGACGAGGGTCAGGACTTCCGCGCCAACTGGTGGGAGAGCCTCCGTTTCGCGCTCGAGGATCCCGAGAACAGCACCCTCTACGTCTTCCACGATCCCCACCAGAACGTCTACCACGGCGAACTCCCGAAGGATCTCCGCACGCTCGACTTCGATCTCGTCGTCAACTGCCGCAACACCGCCCGCATCGCCACCTGGTGTAGCCAGCAGATCGGCCAGACCCCCGAACTTCCGCGCGGCGCCCCCGAAGGCATCGACGTCGAGGTCATCCCGTGCGCCACCAACAAGGCCATGGCCGACGCCATCCAGCGCACGCTTCACCGCCTCCTCGTCGAAGAACGCATCCCGTCCCGAAACGTCGTCATCCTCAGCACGCGCAGGCGAGGCAACAGCTGCCTCGCAGGCCGCAAGAAGCTCGGTACGGCCACGCTCGTCGATCTGGGCGAGTGGAAGAAGAACGGCGACGTCGTCGTCTCGACATTCCAGCGCTTCAAGGGGCTGGAGGCGGACTTCGTGATTCTTTGTGATGTGGCGGATGGGGAGAAGAGCAGCGGGGGGAGGCAGATGTATGTGGCGGGGTCGCGGGCGCGGCATGGGTTGGTTGTTTGTAAGGCAACACCGGCGTGAGTTTCGCATCGCTGGCCGGCCAGGCTTTCCGAGCATTCTCAAGACAGCCCTGTTTCACCCATGGCGGGAAGGACGATTTCGCGAGAAAGTCAGACCTGCCCCATCGGGAAATGACTCAGCCCAATCTCGAGGCGAAGTAGTTCCGCAGCACAAATCATGTGATGAACAGCATCTCCCTGTAGATGCCAAAGGCCTCACTCCACCTCGAACCCCTGACTCGTGAACTTCAGCGTCCTGCCGTTCTCCGTGACCACCCGAACGACATGATCCGGCGCGCCAGACGGGATCTCGGCTTCGATCTCGAGGGTGACGGTGACGCGGGCGCCGACGAGGCCGACGAGGTGGGCGATGACTTCGTCGGCGATGCGACCGGCATCGCGGCCCACGCGCGCTGGATCGAGCGTGGCGGTGCCGTGGAAGCGCTTGAGCTTGGGCGACTCAGCCGGGGACGGCGGATGGGCGCCGGGTGAGAGGCCGCTGGCCTCGCCGACCGGCAGCGTGCCCTCTGTACCGTCGGAGCTCGGCGCGCGGACGCCAGCGGCCGCAGCGGTGGCAGCGCGGTCAGCTTCGAGCTGTTGCCGCGCCGCGGAGGGCTTGACGAGCACGCCGGCCCCCTCGCTCGCGATCGGGACCTGCTGGCCTGCGCGCAGTCCGAGGTAGCGCTGCTCGGCTTCGTCGAAGCTGTCCGCATACGCGAACGAATCCTGCTCCCACGTCAGCAGGCCGAGACCATCCCGCACGGCGTCGATCAGGACCTGCGGATCTCGGAGCCGCGGCAGATAGAGATAACGCGCGAAGTCCTCGCCGAGTTGTCGGAGGGCGACGGCATCTCCGCGCCAGAGCGGCACGCGGTCGAGTTCCAGGCGCAGTCGCGTGCCGGCCAGCGCGGTGATCAGCCGCTCGTCGTTCACGAGTTTCTTGCTCGCACGCACCGCCAGCGCGTCCTTGCCGGAAAGCCGGTGCGCCTGCCACTTCACGGGGCTCTGCGGTGTGTCCTGCTCCGGCACCAGGAGCCACTGGTACGCCTCCGGCAGCCGGCCCGTCACGGTCGCATCGGCCGACGACTGCTGCGTCTCGGCCTGCCGCACCTGATGGGCAGAGAGGTCGAGTTCGTCCCGATCAGCGACGATCGACTCCCACGCCAGGTAGCGCCGGACCGCCTCGTCGAGATCCTGCAGGCGTGCCTGGTCCACCGCGAGGAATACCAACGTGTTCTGGAGCAGACGCGGGGCGCTTCCGCGCGAGGCGAGGATGGCCTTGGCGGCCGCCTCGGCGGCATTGCCGGGCGCCTTCGAGTATGGATGATCAGGCCCGAGCACCACGAGCCGTGCATCGGGGTCGTCCGGAACATCCTGACCGGACCCCGGGAGCGGATGGACGCGCGAGAATGCACCGGCACTGCGCAGGTCCGCGCGCAATCGCTTCTCGAGCTCGCGTCCGATGGCGTCCGGATCGCGCCGGAGCTGCTCGGCGCGGTCCTCGGCGAGCTTCGTCACGGTCGGCTGTGTCGAGTACCAGTAGCGAGCGCCGTCCTGATAGAGGTACGTCGCCGCGGAGGAGAGCCTGCGGAGCGCATCGCCGAAGACGGCCGACGGCTCGCCGGGCATCACGCAGCCGAGCTTCACGCGCCGGTCCTCGAGCCCGCGTTGCGCCGCCGTCACCGTCGGCGCAGAGCCCATGTAGATGGTGCGCGCCACGCGGCGGCACGCGGCGTAGCGGCCGAGGTTCGGCAGCTCGCTGTCGAGCCGCCGCGGCAGCGCGTTCGGCCCGTCCACGTCCTTTTCGATCACCGGCGCCCAGTTGTCGGAGAGATAGCGCGTCAGCTCGAACTGCACGCGCGGATCGTCGATCGGAATGTTTGCCGGCAAGATCAGCGGATTGCGGTCGCCCTTCTCCCACAGGCTGTGGATCACGGCCGCCATGAGGCGCAGCACACCGCGCGTGCGCTGGAACTTCACGAGCGTCGACCAGTCCGTGTAGAGCCGGTCGAAGACCTCGGGATGGATCGGATACGCGGCCCGGAGCCGCTTCTCGTACTCCGGATCGCGACACTCGGGCGGAAACTCCTGTTGCTGCGTGCGATAGAGGTCGTAGAACGCGCGCGCCACGGTATCCCGGCCGACGAACTGCTCCTGCTCCACGAGCGGCTCGAAGAGCCGCCGCCGCACGATCTCGAAGCCTTCCTCGGCGCTCGCCGGCCGCCACGAGGCCTCGACGCGTCCCACGGCGTTGCGCAACCGGTCGAGCGCCGTGCGCCCGCGCTCGCCGCCGACCTCGACGTCGTCGGCCACCGCGTGCGGCGAGCCGGCGGTATCCGAGGCGGGCAAGCTGATCACCAACAGACAGCCCTTGGCGAGCTTCGCGGATTCCGTCAGCGCCTGCGCGAACGTGAAGTGCGTCTCGAAGCTGCCGCCCGGGAGGTCGCTCTGATCGTGGAGCTGGCGCGCGTAGGCGACCCACTCGTCGATCAGGATGAGGCACGGCCCGTACTCGTTCATCAGCTCGCGCAGCGCGTCGCCGGGGCTCGTCGCCTGCTCGTCGTCGGCCCGGATCCGCGCAAAGGCCTTCTTGGCCTCCTTCGCACCGCCGGCCGCAAAGCCGAGCTGCCAGGCGAGATCGCCCCACAGCGTGCGCACGACTGTTCCATCCGGCTTCGTCACGGGGTTGCCAGGCGAGATCTTGTTGCCCACGAGCACTACGCGCCGCGCCGCGGGCAGCTTCGCAACACCCGCGTCTTTCATCACCGCGTCGACACCGGCCAGCTCTCCAGGGGCGGCCCCGGAGAAGAGGTGATAGAGCGCCAGCATCGAGTGCGTCTTGCCACCGCCGAAGTTCGTCTGGAGCTGCACGACGGGGTCGCCGCCGGCGCCGGCGAGCCGCTGCACGGCGCCGGTCAGCAGCCGTCGCAGACTCTCCGTCAAGTACGTGCGCCGGAAGAACTCGGCCGGGTTCCGATACTCGTCGGAGCCCTCCCCTACGTGCACCTGCCACAGATCCGCCGCGAACTCGGCCTGCTGATAGCGCCCGCTCGCGACGTCCTTGTGCGGGTTCACCACTTCCCGCCAAGGCTTCAGGCCACTCGCCGCCGGGCTTTCGATCGACGCCCCGGCGGTGCGCCGCTTCTCGCTGCGCATCTGCTCGTCGAAGATGAGGCGCCGCAGCTCCATCTTCATCTTGCCGACCTCGTCGGCCTGTGACGCCGAGACCGCCGTCAGCAGCCGCGCCATCGAGTCGAGCGCGCGGTCCGCGTCGTCGCCCGAGAAGGGAGTCTGGTGCGCCCAGCGGTTGCGCACGTCGATCAGCTCGTTCACCAGGCTGCGCTCGGCCTTTCCGAGCGTCAGTCGGAAGACAGCGCCCCACTCCCGGTCCATCACGACGAGCTGCACGGCCACGTCCTGCAGCGCATCCGCCCCGGCGCCGCCGAGCCTGCTGTCCGTCAGCGTCTGCCGGACGCGGAAGCCCCAGTCATCCCCGTACTTCGCCTTCAGCTCGCGCTCGACGAAGGACCGGAGGCCTTCTTTCAGGAGCCCGAGGGCCTTGCCGACGCGTTCGTGATTGGTGATGGCCATGCGCGCTCTCCTCCGGGTGAGCGGAATCCGTTCCGAACCATCCGCGCAGCCGCTCCTTCAATCGCAGGAATGCCGGGTCCTCGCAGCGGCCGAGTCCGACCTGCGCAGCGATGGCCCGGAAGATCGAAGAGGACCTCGGCCGTCTTGCCTTGCGAAGGAGCCAATCCACGGCGGTCTTCGGATCGGCCGGCTTGGGAGCCCCTTCGTCCCACTCGCCGGCATCCTGAAGAGCGGCGCGAAGCTCCGCGACCGATCCCGGCCAGCCGAGTGCCTCGGTGACACGAGGCGAATCACTGAAGACCCAG
>CAYOHN010000154.1:6515-8429 GCA_964403735.1 uncultured Spirochaetales bacterium
CAGACATCGAGCTCTGGATCGATCACGATGGCCTCCGCCCAACCCGCGGGTCCCAGCGTGCGCAGCGAGGCCCGGACCATTTCCTCGAGCTTCGTTCCGTCGGCAGCCGGCGCTCCGTCCCACGCGCGATCGAGCAGGACGAGTGCGTGACGCGTGCTGTCGGTATAGCCCCGCAGCAGCTCTTCGGGCTGGAAGAAGCATCCGGAATCGCGATGGGGGTGAACGAGCGTCTCGAACTCGATCGGGCGGATCCTCAGCGCCTCGGGTCGCTTCAGCAAGGAGGCGACGGTGGCCTCCATGCTCTTGTCCGCAACCAGGCACACGAGGTCGATCACGCGAGAACCCCGGCGGCGAGCAGCGTCCCGAGGTCGAAGCTGCCCTTCCACTCGCGCAGCCGCGGATGCTGCGTTCCGGCCACCAGGTCCGTTGCGCCGTCCGCGGTCCGCGCGAAGCACAGGATCTGATCGAGCCCGGCCATGCTCGCGACCACCGGGGAGTGCGTGGCAAGAAGCACCTGGGCGCCATACACCGATGACAGTGACTGGAAGACCGTCTCGACCGCGCGTGGATGGATTCCGTTCTCGGGCTCCTCGATCAGATAGATCCCGGAGAGATCCGGAAGGTAGGCGAGCAACGAGAGCGCCAGCAGGCGCAGCGAGCCGTCGGAGACCAGCCACGAAGGTGCCTCGAGGCCGTTCGCATACCGGAGCACCAGGTAGCGATGCCGGTCTTCCTCCCGCTCTCGCGTCGAGATGTCTTCGAGGTCCGGGAGCGCCTCGCGCACGTGGCGGACCCACTGCGCACAGCGTTCCGGATGCTCGGCCTGGAGAGCGTGGACGACGTGAGGGAGATTCGATCCGTCCGGCAGATAGCCGCGCGACCGACCCGGAGGACTCGGCCGGCGCATGTCTTCGCTCGACAGCACGAGGCGCTGCACCCCCTCGGCGAGTGTTCTGCGGAACCAGGTCGCCACCGGAAAGCGCTCCTCGTCTTCGGGAAGACTCGCGAGCGCCGCCTTGTCCGCCTCGATCCGAAAGGGGTTGTTCCACCCGGAGGTCTCCGACAGGAACATCACCCGCTCCGGCTCCTCGCTGCGTGAGACGACTTTCTTCCATCCTGCAGGCGCGCGCTTTCGCGGCGCATGGACGAGATTCTCAGGGGAGGCGGGCGGGCTGGGGAAGAGCGCGCGCTGCGCGGGTCCGATGTCGCTCTCCGCGGGCTTCAGCCACAGGGTCTCTCCGGAGATTCGCAGTGGCCCCGAGACGTCGATTGCTACCTCGTAGCGACAGGAAACAGCGCTGCCATTCTTGAGCTGCATGCGCCGCGACTCCGGGATCGCCATCTCCATCGCGAGTTCGAAGCGATCCTGCTGACGCATCCACGTGAGCTGCTTGCCATCAGGGGCCCGCAGCGGAATCCCGAAGCGAGAATCGCCCTGGACGGCCGCTTCGACTCCGGCGCGCACTAGATCGCCGAGGAACGCGACGACATCGAGGAAGCTAGACTTGCCGCTCGCGTTCGGACCGACGAGGACGTGAAAGCGGCCAAGGGATTGGGACACATAGCGGAGCGACCGATAGCCGAGAGCCTCGATCCGCGTGGCGCTACCCGCCGCCCCCTCTTCTGCCGCCCGGCTCATCTGTCTCCTCCGCCGAAAAGCCCCGTCTGCTCGGGTCGCGGTTCGATTCCTGCACCCGCCAGGCGCGTGATCTCCGGCCAGCTCTGGACGAGGGCATTGTAGGAGAGGGCTTCGGCGCCGCGCTTCTGGATCAGCGCGGCCGGGGCGGTTGCGCTGCTGCCCGGGGTTCCGTCCAAATCGCTCACCTTGGCGGCATGCCTGTATCCAGCCGGTCGCGGCCGGCACACGGTTGTACTTTCGAGCGCAGCGAGGGCGACGCGGCGCACCTGGGCATC
>CAYOHN010000155.1:0-8426 GCA_964403735.1 uncultured Spirochaetales bacterium
GTGCGCTGCCGCCTCGGAGACCTCGCGTGTCACACGCGGCCTCTCGACGCGCAGGAGCCGGCTGAGTTCCTCGCGGAGCCGCTCGTAACCAGCCGGAGTGATGTAGCGCGTGGCGTCGGGCACGAGGCCACCATGCCCCGCGGCCCCAGCGACGTCAACGACGATGAGAGACATCGGGAACGGTGATTTCGCGCGTCGCCTGCGGGACGAGAGTCGACACCGGCAAGCAGCGTGAGGGCTCCTCGCGGAGCCGGGAGACGGCCCACCTTGGCGGCGGTCCGTCTCTCGACTACATAAACCTGTCCGCCTCCGTGGAGACCCTCCATTGCCTCACCGGGTCGTAGACCAGGAACTCCGCCTGCTCGACGAGGTGCGGCGCGCGCTCGAAGAAGAGCCCGGCCGCGACGATACGGCCGAGGACTCGCTGGTCCGGGAACTCGAGCGGGTCCGCGCGCTGCTGCTCTCCGGCGAGGAGCAGAAGGACCGCCAGGCGCTGCTCGAGCAGTGGGACCGCGGCAGCGCGTTGCTGCGGCAGCTGCGCGCGTCTCGCGCGGTGCCGCGGGTCGACCGCGGCTCGCCGTACTTCGCGCACATGCGGCTGCGCGAGCAGGGCCGCGAGCGCGACGTCTGCCTCGGCCGCGCCACCTGCATCCGGCGCGGCGTTCGCATCGTCGACTGGCGGAACGCGCCGATCTCGCGGCTCTTCTACCGGTATCGCCAGGGGGAGCCGTACGAGGAGGAGCTGGCGGGACGCAACGTCGAAGGCGAGCTGGTGACCCGGCGCACCGTCGCGATCCGCGGTGGGGCGCTGGACCGGATCGATGCGCCGGAAGGCAGCTGGGTGCGACGGCCCGGCGTCGTGTCGGCGGAGGCGGCGGAGGGAGAATGGATCCGGCTCGCGGATCGCCAGCCGCGTCTGGCAGGCGGCGCCGGCTCCGCGCTGCGCGCACATGGCCCGGGCGCCCGCGGGCGCCGGCTCGGCACGGATCCGAGCGGCGTCGCCCAGCGCGCCGATCGCCACCTGCCGGAGATCGCCGGGCTGCTCGATCCCGCCCAGTTCGATCTGATCTCCAGACCGCGGCCCGGCTGCGTGATCGTGCGCGGCAGCGCCGGCTCCGGGAAGACGACCGTCGCGCTGCACCGGATCGCTTACCTCGCGTACGACGATTCGGGAATCGACTCGGATGAGGCCATCTTCCTGACGCTTTCGCCGGCGCTTTGCGATTACGTCGGCACGCTGCTGCCGAGCCTCGGCGTCGCCCGTGTGCGTGTCGAGACTTTTCCCGAATGGGCCGCACGCCACCGGCGCCAGGTCTTCCCGCGCCTGCCCAGCACGCACCGCATCGAAACGCCCCACTCCGTCCGCCGGGTGAAGCTTCATCCGAGAATCGGGCGTGTGCTCGAAGCCCAGGTCGCGCGGGTGCGCGGCCCGGCGACGCCGGCGCAGGCGCTCGACGACTGGGCGAGTGCGATCACCGATGCGGCGCTGCTGACCCAGATGCTTTCGCCCGGCCTGGCACCCGAAGAGCTGCGCGCGGCCGTCGACTGGTGCCGCGCTCGGAACGACGAACTCTTCGCATTCCTCGAAGGCGACGAAACGACGGGTGCCGAGATCGATCCCGAAGACGACGCGTTGCTGCTGCGCGCCTACCAGCTCCGCGTGGGTCCGCTCCTAGCGCCGGACGCGCGGCCGGGCAGGGGGCCTTTGCGCTATCGACACGTCGCCATCGACGAAGCGCAGGACTGGGCGACAGTGGAACTTCGGGTCGTCGCCGATTGCCTCGGCACGCCGCCCAGCCTGACACTGGCAGGTGACGCTCAGCAGCGGATTGCCAACCCGTTCACCAGTAGCTCGTGGGACGAACTCGCGCGCGATCTCGATCTCCCGGCGGCCGAGGTCGAGACGCTGCGCACCAGCTACCGCTCGACGCACGAGATCATGGAATTCGCTCGACTGGTGCTGGGCCCGCTATGGGAGGAGGATGCCGCGGCCAGCGCGACCCGCAGCGGTCCCCCGGTGGAACTGTTCCGCTTCGGCGACGCCGGAGCGTGCGTGGCGTTTCTGGCCGACGCCCTGCGCCAACTCGTCCAGGACGAGCCGCTCGCGTCCGTGGCGGTGCTCGCGTCCGACGCCGAGCACGCCGAACTCTATGCCGATGGACTCGAGGCGTCGGAGGTCCCCCGGCTGCGCCGAGTCGAGGCGGGGCGCTTCTCGTTTGCGCCGGGGATCGAAGTCGCGGAGATCGAGCAGGCCAAGGGTCTCGAGTTCGATTACGTGGTGCTCGTCGATGTCTCCGCGGTGAGTTTCCCGGACGCTCCCCGGAGCCGCCGGCTGCTCCATGTGGGGGCGACGCGGGCGATCCACCAGCTGTGGGTCACCTCCGCAGGGCCGTCGTCGCCGCTGCTGCCTCGCTAGCCCCCGAGGGGCAGCGTGGTGACTTCGGCTCCCGGAGCGGGGAGCCGATCCGCTAGGTTCCAACGCCCTGGATCGACCCTTCGCGTGGGAGGAGGTGCGCGCGATGATGATCGACCCGAGCGGGAAGACCGCGCTTCGCGACCGGACCGCGCCGCGGCGCTGCGCCGGGCTCGCCGTCGCCGTCCTGCTCGCGTTCGTCATGGTTCCGGGCGCTGCGCGCGCCGCCGACCTGTCGGATCTGATCAAGCAGCGGATCGAGGAAAAGCGCGAGCAGGGGCAGGGCAAGGACGCGCCGCGCCCGAGCCGGGAGGCCGTCGCTCGCAATTGGGACGCGTTCCTGACCGTCGTGATCAAGCGCGCCGGTAGCGACGCACCGGCCGGGGAGCTTCGGGATCAGCTGCTCGCCGTGCTGATCGAGGAACGGCACCACGTAGTCGAGATGCTGACCGACGCCAGCATCGATGGGCCCGAGCTGATGAGCACGATGTTCGAGACCTCCTGGACGCAACTTTCCCCGCTGCTCCATCAGATCGCCGCCGATCTCCACCCCGATACTGCGCGCCGGTATCAGCAGTTCGTGGAGGCCGGCGAGCTGATGCGCGCGGCCGAACGCCTCGGCGTGGCCCGAGAGCTGGCTGGATCCCCGGACAGTCTCCGGAAGCTCGCGCAGATCCTGCTCGGCGACGAGATCGAGGATCCCCTGCGCTACGACCTCGCCGTCGATCCCGAGTTGCGCAAGATCTTCGGCTTCGGCGATCCGCTGGAGCCGCCGGCGACGAGTCCCCTGCTCGTACCCGCGGACTCGAACCCGGGCGCCCAGCTGCCCGCGATGGCGGCGCCGCTCGCCCGGCTGTTCGACTGGCTGCTCCCGGTGGCGTGGGCATCGACGGCGCCCGTCGAGCGACCCGCCTTGGTGGCACGGCTCAACACGTGGATCCCCGGGCAGCGTGAGGAGGTGCGCGAGTACGTCCCCTTGGTGCACGACATGCTGCGCCTCACCGCAGAGGAGGCCGTCGGCAGCGATTTCGAGAGCGGCGATGCGGCGGCCGCGCGCGTGTATCCGGACCTGCTGATCGCGACCGCCTGGCAGGAGAGCTGTTGGCGGCAGTTCGTGCGCCGCGACGACGGCGTCCAGCCGCTCGTCGGGCCGGCGGGCTCCGTCGGACTGATGCAGATCAACGGCAAGGTCTGGCGCGGCATCTACGATCCGGCCGGACTCGAGGGCGATATCGGCTACAACGGGCGCGCCGGGGCCGAGATCTTGCACCACTATCTGCGCGACTTCGCCGTCGCGCGCGAAGAGCACCTCGAGCCCGGCGGCGTCGACAACCTCGCGCGAGCAACTTACGCCGCGTACAACGGCGGCCCCGGTCACCTGGCGCGCTACCGCAAGGCCAAGACGTCCGCGCACCTCCAAGTGATCGACCGCGAGTTCTGGCGCAAGTACCAGGCAGTCCAGGCCGGCGACGCCGACGCGATGCTCACCTGCTATCCGACGCCGCGCTGAGCCGCCCGCTCACGCGCGACGGCGGCGCCGGCTCAGCAACGCGAGCGCGCCAATGCTCGCCGCGAGTCCGAGCCCGGTGCCGGGCTCCGGGACCACGATCCCGGTCGAATCGAGGATCGGGAAGCTCACGTCGAAGTTGCCGAGCAGAAACGCGAACTCGCCGGTCATGCTTGCCGGCGTGGTTTTGATCGCATCGAGGCCGACCACGTCGAAGAACGGCGCGAAGTTCGCGGTCTCGTCCACCGCGATCGGGACCTGCGGCCCGGAGAGATCGAGGATTCCCACGAAGCCGGGCGGGGTGGCGGGCAGATTCTGCGCGGCGAGGAAGCACAAGGAGATCGTTCCGAGCGTATCCGTACAATCGAGGAGACCGGTTTCCGGTTCTCCCTTGATCGAGAGCAGCGCGCCGGAGTCGAAGAGGAAGCGCTCCGCTCCCGGGACGTCCGGACTCGGAACGAAGCTGCCAGCGGGATTCTCGGCCGTCGCCCTCTCGAGTTCGGGCGGGTCCGACCGCGGGACGACGAACTCGAAAGGCGTGTCATCCGCGATCTGCAGGAACTCGATCCCGCCCCTTAGCGTCGAGAACTCGAGGGCGGAGTCTGGCAAGGCAGGGCTGGTCCCAGGGATCGGCCCCGTCGCCATGAGCCGGAGATCGATCAGCGTCCCGGCGTCAAGCGTGCCGTCCAAGTCGGAATCCATGAGGTCGAAGATCAAGAACCCTTCGAACGTCGCGACCTCGAGGAAGAAGACACCGCCGGTCGCGGAGAGCGGGCCGATCTCGTTGATGTCGAAGCGCACGATGACGGCTCCGGCGGGAGGGGCACCGAGCCCCAAGAGCGCGATGAGCGCCACCGCGCCCGAAACCCATCCTGAGAGTCTTCGCATCGTCGTGAGTCTCCTGATCAGCACCGAAGAGGATGCTTTTCGGCGCGGCACCCACCGCTCGGAAAGCCCCGGGTCGATTCGAACCGGCACGATACTCCAAGAGGCCTACTTTGGGTTAACAAATCGCTGACCGGAACGATGAACTCGTTTTCGATACGAGACAGTTCCGACGCAGGCCCTGGCGTGGCGGCGAGCCCCGAGCTAGCGCACCACCCTGCGCCGAGGCCCGTCCGAGATCGGAGGCCCCGGATGCGCGCCATCGTTCAGGCATTGCTGGCGGCTGCCCTGTTCGGCGCCGCGACTCCTGCGAGCAAGTGGCTGCTCGGAGAGCTTTCGCCGCAGGCGCTCGCCGGTCTGCTCTATCTCGGGGCGGCCGGTGCGACCGCCCCGTCGCTGCTGCGCAGGTCGGCCGACGGAACGGGCCGCCGCAGCTTGGCCGATCGCCTGCGCCTCTTCGGGGCCGTCGGCCTCGGCGGGATCGCCGGTCCGGTGTTGTTGCTCGAGGGCCTGCGCCTCGCATCGGCCGGCTCGGTGGCATTGTGGCTGAATCTCGAGATGGCATTCACGGCCGCACTGGGGGCCTGGTGGTTCCGGGATCCGCTCGGACGCCTCGGCTGGTGGGGAACAGCTGGGGTGGTTGGGGCGGGTGTCCTGGTGGCCTGGGGCGAGGGCGGTTCGGGCGCCCGAGCGGCTGGCCTCGTCGCTGCGGCTTGCGCTTGCTGGGCGTTCGACAATCACTGGACGGCGCGCATCGAGGGGATCACGCCGGCGCGCGCAACGTTCTGGAAGGGCGCCGTGGCCGGCGGCACGAATCTCGCGCTGGCCGCGTCGATCGCGCCGCTGACGGCCGACGCCGCCACCATGGGCTCGGCGCTCGTCGTCGGGGGGCTCGCGTATGGCGCGAGCGTCGCGCTCTATGTTTCCGCGGCGCAGCAACTCGGGGCCACGCGCGCGCAGGGGGCGTTTGCGACGGCACCGTTCGTCGGCGCCGGGCTCGCGTGGGCGGTGCTCGGCGAGCCGATCGGCGCGACGCGCGCCCTCGGTGCAGTGCTGCTCGCCGGCTCGGTGTGGCTGCTGCTGCACGCGCGGCACGAGCACGAGCACGAGCACGCGGCCGTCGAACACATGCACGCGCATCGCCACGACGACGACCACCATCTCCATGCGCACCCGGATGCGCCCGCGCGCACCACCCACACGCACTGGCACCGCCACGAGCCCATGGCGCACGCTCACCCGCACTGGCCGGATCTCCACCACCGGCACGCCCACGGAGCGCTGGAGGAACGCCCGGACCGCTGAGCGGTTCCCGTGGGGACTTCGGCTGGCGCGAAGCGTCGTCGCTCGCGAGACTGACTGGTTCCCGACGGGCCCCCGGAGTGCCCGTTCCCCGTCCCACTTCCACGTCGGAGGAATCGCCTTGCTCGAGTGGTCCGAGTCCCAGCTGATGATCCGCGATGCCGTGCGCAAGTTCGTCGAGGCCGAGATCAAACCGCAGCTCGAGCAGCTCGAACATGGCGACACGCCGCCCTACGACGTGCTGCGCAAGCTGATCCGCACCTTCGGGATGGACGAGATGGCGCGGCAGCGCTTCCAGCACCAGATCGAGAAGGATCGCGAGGTCGAAGCGGCGCGTGCGCGCGGCGAGACACCGGCGCGCGAGGAGCGCAAGCCCCGCGCCGACGGCGGGGATTCTGCCGCGATGCAGATGCTGCCGATCATCGAGCTGTCCCGCTTCTGCCCCGGCATGGTGACGGCGATGGGCGTGTCGATGGGGCTTACCGTCGCGTCGATCATGAGCAAAGGCACCGTCGCGCAGAAGGAGCGCTGGGCGCTCGATCTGCTCACCATGGACAAGATCGGCGCGTGGGCGATCACCGAGCCCGGCTCCGGCTCGGATGCGTTCGGCGGCATGAAGGCCACGGCGCGCCGCGACGGTGACGAGTACGTGCTGAACGGCAACAAGACCTTCATCACCAACGGCCCCTACGCCGACACCATCGTGTTCATCTGCAAGCTCGACGAGCCCGGCGTCGATGCCAAGGACCGCAAGATCCTGCACTTCGTGCTGGACAAGGGCATGCCGGGCCTCACGCCGACGAAGCCGATGCGGAAGATGGGCATGCACAGCTCGCCGACCGGCGAGCTCTTCCTCAGCGACGTCCGCGCGAGCCGCGACCGGCTGCTCGGCGAGAGCGAGGACCGCGCCGCATCGGCCGGCAAGAGCGGCGCGAAGGACACGTTCTCGATGGAGCGCTCCGGCGTCGCCGCGATGTCGCTCGGCATCATCGAGCGCTGCCTCGAACTCTCGATCGACTACGCGAAGACGCGGATCGCCTGGGGCCAGCCGATCGGTGAGTACCAACTGATCCAGCTGAAGCTCGCGAAGATGGAAGTGGCGCGGATGAACGTCCAGAACATGGTGTTCCGCCACATCGAGAGCGTGTCCGAAGGGCGGGGCATGACGTTCGCCGAGGCCTCGGCGATGAAGCTGTACTCGGCGCAGGCGGCGACGGAGGTCGCGCTCGAGGCCGTCCAGCTGTTCGGCGGCAACGGCTACATGAGCGAGTACCAGGTGGAGCAGCTGGCCCGCGACGCCAAGGTGCTGCAGATCTACGCCGGCACCGACGAGATGCAGGTGCGCGCGATCGCCCGGGCGCTGCTCGCGGGCTGACGCGGCGCTCCCAGCGCCTGGGCGCGTCTGGCGCTGGGCTACTCTTCGGCCGCTCGCCTCCGCGGCGGCGCTTTGGACCTCCAATCGGAGGGGCCCCGAGACGATGAGATCGACATGCCCGACCGCCCCCGCCAGCGAGTGAGCATGCGCCGCCTGCGCGGCGCCGAGGATCCGTACGCGGACCGCCGCGCGGCGCTCTCCGCCGTGACGCCGTACCTCGGGCTCGTCCGCGCGCCGCAGCATCCCGCGCCGCGCGCGACGCCCGGTCCCGAGTTCGTGGCGTCGACGTACAACGTGCATCGCTGGACGGCTCGCGGGGGTCGCGGCGAGCCGGATCCCGAGCGCGCGGCCTTCGTGATCTCGGAGCTCGGTGCGGACGTGCTGGCGCTGCAGGAAGTGATCCGTCCGTTCGCCGGCGAGGACCCGCTGGTGCGGCTCGCCGATCAGCTCCAGCTCCACCTCGCGTTCGTCACGACGCGCATCCACCGGCTCGGCGAGCTCGGCAATGCGATCCTCTCGCGCTGGCCGATCGCCAGCGCGTCGCTGCTCGATCTCAACTTCTCCCGCCTGGAACGCCGGACCGCCGTCGCGGCGCAGCTCGTCACCGATGCCGGCCCGATCTCGCTGGTGGCGACGCACCTGGCGCTGGTGGATCGCACGCGTCATCGCCAGGTCCGCCATCTGCTCGACCACCCGCAGCTCCAGGGCCCCGTCGTGTTGATGGGCGATATGAACGTGTGGCGGGCCAACGACAAGGCAGTGCGCGCGCTCGAGGAGGGACTGCCGAGCCATACCGAGATCGACTGGCCGGCGAGCTTCCCGGCCGCCCGTCCGGTGCTCGCCCTCGATCGCATCTACACCCGCGGTGCCAAGCTGCTGGAGGTGCACTCCCATCAGTCGCCAGCGGCGCGGCGCGCCTCCGACCATCTGCCAGTGATCGCCCG
>CAYOHN010000156.1:0-8424 GCA_964403735.1 uncultured Spirochaetales bacterium
ACTTCGCGGTTGCGGAGACGGGGTCGCTGGTGCTCGTGACCAACGAGGGCAACGCGGATCTCGGCACGGCGCTGCCGTCGATCCACGTCGCCTGCGTCGGCATCGAGAAGTTGATCCCGACCCTCGACGATGCCGCGGTGTTCCTGCGCCTGCTCGCGCGCAGCGCCACCGGTCAGCCGATCAGCGCGTACACGACGCTGCTGACCGGACCGAGACCGGGCGCCGAGCTCCACATCGTGCTGGTGGACAACGGCCGCAGTCGTCTGCTGGCCGATCCGGAGCGGCGTCGCGTGCTGCGCTGCATTCGCTGCGGCGCGTGTCTCAACACGTGTCCGGTGTACCGGAGCGCGGGGGGACATGCGTACGGCACGCCGGTCGCGGGACCGATCGGCGCCGTGCTGGCGCCGACGATCGGGCGGCCGTCCGACGACGCGCGCACCTTGCCGTATGCGTCGTCGCTGTGCGGGAGCTGCACCGCAGTGTGTCCCGTGCGCATCGATCTGCACGAGCAGTTGCTGGCGTGGCGCCGCGACGCGCCGGCGCTGCCCGCGGGCCTCGCGCGGACCGCCCGCGCGGCGGCGGCGGTACTGGCGCGGCCGCGTCTGTGGCGGATGGCGACACGCGTTGTGCGCCTCGCATGGCCCCTGCTCGGTGTCGCCGCGCGCGTGCGCGGACCCGCGGCGGCGTGGGCGGCCGCGCGCGAGTTGCCGGTCCATCCCGGTGCGAGCTTCCGCGAGCGCTGGCAGCGGCGGGCGGTGCGGGAGCCGTCGCCGTGAGCAACGCCGGGCGGCCGGCGGGTGCGAACGCGCGCGAACGGATGCTGCGCGCGATCCGGGTTTCCGTCTCCCATCGCGCGCCGCATCCCGGCGCGCACCCGGCACCGGCGCTCGACGCGGGCTGGTCCTTCTTCGGCGCGGTGCTGGAGAGTGTCGGCGGGGAAGCGCACGGGCCGGTGCCGCGCGCGGAGCTGGCCGGTCTCGCGCGAGCGCGCGCCGCGTCCTGGGCTGCGGGAGGCCGAATCGTCGCCGAGCCGTCCGCGGCCGCGCTGCTCGGCGGAGCCCCGGGCCTCGAAGTCGCCGCTGCGACCACCGCTCCGTCCGACTTCGCGGACGTCGCGGTCGCCATCGTGCGCGGCGACGTCGGCGTCGCCGAGTCCGGCGCCGTCGCCGTACTCGGTGTCGATGCGCCGCAGCGCGCGCTGCTCTTTCTCGCCGAGCGCGTATTGCTGCTGCTCGACGCGGACCGCATCGTCCCAGATCTGCACAGCGCGTTCCGCGCGCTGCCGCCGGACGCCTTGGCCCGGCATCACGTCACATGGATCAGCGGTCCGTCGAAGACCGCAGACATCGAGCAGACCCTCGTCTTCGGTGCCCACGGGCCGCGCGCGCTCGCGGTGATCGGGTTCGCGGAGGGCTCTGCGCCGGCGCGTCCGTAGAGGCGGGCGCGCGGGATCGCGCTGCGGGTCAGAACTCCGCCGACCCCGGTGTGCGTGGGAACGGGATCACGTCGCGGATGTTGGCCATGCCGGTGACGAACTGGATCAGCCGTTCGAAGCCGAGTCCGAAGCCGGCGTGCGGCACGCCGCCGTGACGACGCAGTTCGAGGTACCACCAGTACGTCTCGGGATCGAGGCCGGCCTCGCGCATGCGCCGTTCCAGCACGTCGGCGCGATGCTCGCGCTGCGAGCCACCGATGATCTCACCGACGCGCGGGACCAGCACGTCCAGCGCGCGGACCGTGCGCTCGTCGTCGTCGAGGTACATGTAGAAGGCCTTCACCTCGCGCGGGTACTTCGTCACGATCAGCGGCCGCCCCACGCGCTCCTCGGTGAGCCAGCGCTCGTGCTCGCTCTGCAGGTCCACACCCCAGGTCACCGGAAACTCGAAGGGCTGTCCGCTCTTTTCGAGCTGCGCAATGGCTTCGCTGTATGTCATGTGCTCGAACGGCGACTCGGCGACGTGGGTCAGTGCGGCCAGCAACCCCTTCTCGACGCGCTCGTCGAAGAACGCGAGATCTTCGCCGCAGCGCTCGAGCAGCTCGCGGACCACCTGTCGGAGGAAGTCCTCGGCGAGCGCGGCGTCGCCGTCGAGATCGAGGAAGGCGGCTTCCGGCTCGACCATCCAGAACTCGGCGAGGTGCCGACTGGTGTTGGAGTTCTCGGCCCGGAACGTGGGCCCGAACGTGTAGACGCGCGACGCGGCCAGCGCGGCGATCTCCGCCTCGAGCTGGCCGGAGACGCTCAGATAGGCGGGCCGCCCGAAGAAGTCCCGGCTCCAGTCGATGCGGCCATCGGCGCCGCGCGGCGGGGCGTCCGGATCGAGTGTCGTGACGCGGAACTGGGATCCGGCCCCTTCGGCGTCGAGCGTCGTCAGCACCGGCGCGTGCAGCTCGAGGAAGTCGCGCTCGTCGAAAAAGCGACGGATGGCGCGCGCGGCCGCGTGGCGCACCCGCAAGATGGCGCCGAGCGTGTTCGTGCGCAGGCGCAGGTGACCGATCGTGCGCAGGTACTCGAACGAGTGACGCTTCTTCTGGAGCGGGTAGTCGTCGCCGACGTCGCCGATCTGCGTCACGCGTTCGGCGCGCACCTCGAATCGCTGGCCCGGCGCCGGGGAGTCCACGAGCTCGCCGATCGCCTCGACGGCGCAGCCGGTGCGCAGCGCGCGGATCTCGGAGTCGTAGTTCGTGAGCGCGGGATCGGCGACGACCTGGATCCCGGCCAGGCTCGAGCCGTCCGACAGCTCGAGGAACGACACGCCCTTGCCGTGCCGCGCGGTCTTCAGCCAGCCGCGCACCCGCACGCGTCCGCCCGCGGCGTCGCGCGCTCGCAACGCGGCAACGACGGCGCTCTCGAGGTCCCCGGCTTCGCCGCCCGGCGCACTCACGCCGAAGCGCCTTCGACCGGCGCCGCGATCCCGAGCCGCTTCGCCAGCAAGCGAACCGCCGTCGCCACCTGCTCG
The DNA here is from genome assembly GCA_964403735.1 of uncultured Spirochaetales bacterium. Taxonomy (GTDB): domain Bacteria; phylum Myxococcota_A; class UBA9160; order UBA9160; family PR03; genus CAADGG01. Next base: position 2,958 of record CAYOHN010000156.1, read on the forward strand.
GGCGGCGCCGCGGTGAAGCACAGCCGGATCCAGCTCTCGTAGTCCCTCCCTGCCGAGGCGCCCGGCGCGACGACGACGCCGTCCTCGAAGAGATCCTCGAGGAATCCGAGCATGCCGCGATCGTCGAGCCGAGGGCCGACATCGACGAACAGGAACGTCGAGCCCTCCGGCGCGGGCAGGCCGAGCGCGCGGGCCGCGTCGAGACCCGCGCGTTGGTACAGCGTGCACGTCTCGGCGAGCCAGCCGTCGCCGTCGCGCAGCGCGCGCAGCGCGGTGAGCTGCGACGGGGTCGGCGCGCTGTACGTGGAGTGCGTGTGCAGCTTCTGCACTTCGGAGAGCACGGCGGGCGGACCGACCAGCGAGCCGACTCGGTAGCCCGCCATTCCGTAGCTCTTGGAGAACGAGAACGCCGTCAGGGTCTGCTCCGGTGCAAAGCGTCCGATCGACACGTGCTCGCCGTGATACAGGAGATCCTCGTAGACTTCGTCGGCGAGCAGCCACAAGCCTTCGCGGCGCGCGAAGGCCGCCAGCGCTTCGAGCCAGTCGCCCGGCAGCACACGGCCGGTCGGATTCGACGGCGTCGACACGTAGAGCGCGACGGTGCGCTGGCTACGCCGGGCGGCGACGGCCACAACGGCCTCCTCCGCGGAACCCACGCGGTCGTAGAACGGAACCTCGACGGGCACGCCGCGCCAGCTCTGCACGATGCCACGGATCAATGGCCAGAACGGCGCGAGGATCAGCACTTCATCGCCCGGCTCGACGAGCGTGCCGACCGCGCACGAGAGGCCGGCGGTGGCGCCGCCGGTCACGAAGACGGAGTCACGCTCGCACGCGAGCCCATTGCGACCGCGCGCTTTCTCGACGAGCGCATCGACCAGTTCGGGGAGGCCCTGCGGCGCGGTGTAGCGATTCATCGCCGGATGCACCGCCTGCACGAGATCCTCCATCCGGCCACCCTCGAACGGCGCCAGCCAGGTGTCCCCGACGTGCAGCGGGAAGATCGGCCCGACGTGCGTGCGCAGGCGCTCGCCGAGCGGCGAGTACACTGCGCCGGGCATCGCGACGACGGCGGGGGCCAGCTCCGGAAGCCGAGGCATGCTGCGGAGCGTAGGACGCGGGCGTGCGGCTGGGAAGATGCTTCCGCAGCGGCCGAGCGCGGGTAGAATCGCCGCTCGCATCGCACCGGAGGAAACATGGCGGAGACGCCCACGCTGCACGAACTCGCGAACGGTCTCGCGTTTCCCGAGGGTCCCGTCTGGATGCCGGACGGCAGCGTCCTGGTCGTCGAGATCCAGGCCGGGCGTGTGACGCGCATCGGCGCGGACGGCGCGAAGTCCACCGTCGCGGAGCCCGGCGGCGGACCCAACGGCGCGGCGATCGGGCCGGACGGCAAGCTGTACGTGTGCAACAACGGCGGCTTCGAATGGCATCAGGTCGGTGGCCTCACGGTTCCGGGGCACCAGGCGCAGGACTACTCGGGCGGCCGCATCGAGCGCATCGATCTCGCGAGCGGCGCGGTCGAGGTGTTGTACGACCGCTGCGGCGAGCATCCGCTGCGCGGTCCCAACGATCTGGTGTTCGATGCGCACGGCGGCTTCTGGTTCACCGACCACGGCAAGATCCGCGCGCGCGACCGGGATCGCGGCGGCCTGTACTGGGCGCGCGCCGATGGCTCGGAGATCCGCGAGGTGGTGTACCCGCTCGATGCACCGAACGGCGTCGGTCTGTCTCCCGACGGCAGTCGCGTGGTCGTTGCAGAGACCTTCACCGGACGCGTCTGGTGGTGGGAGATCGCCGAGCCCGGCGTGGTCCGGTCGGCGCCGGACCTGCTCGGGCACGGGGGCACGCTGCTGGCGGGCCTGCCGGATCTCCAGCTCTTCGACTCGCTGGCTGTCGACGCGGAGGGATTCGTCTGCGTCGCGACGATCGGCAACGGCGGCATCACGGCGATCTCGCCCGACGGCAGCCGGATCGAGCACGTGCCACTGCCAGATCCGCTGGTCACGAACGTCTGCTTCGGCGGTCCGGAGCTGCGCACGGCCTACGCGACGCTCTCCGGGACCGGCCGGCTCGTGCGCTTCGAGTGGCCGCGGCCGGGACTTGCGCTCGCGTACTGACACGACGGCGGATCGCCGCTTCAGGCGATCCCCGATGCGAGCGCCACGCCGACGACGACGAGCAGACCGCCGACCAGCCAGTGCAGGCCGCCGAGCGTGACCTTCGGGAGCAGTCGCTTGCCGAGGTACGCGCCGGCGAACGCGGAGGCTGTTGCGAACCCGACGAGAGGCCACGGGATCGAGTCACTGGCGGCCGAGCCGCCGAGCGTCGAGAGCGCCCATCCGTAGACGAGTAGCCGGGCCGCATCGACGAGCAGCGCGAGCACGGCTTGCGTCGCGACGAACTGGGTTGGCGAAAGACCGAGGGGTGTCAGGAACGCCGCGCGGAGCGCGCCCTGGTGGCCGGACAGGCCACCGAAGAAACCCGACAGCGCACCGCCCCACGGCAGCCAACGGACGGGAGCGCGCAGCGAGCGCAGCGCCGGAACCAGCTCGAACGCGGCGAACACGAGGATCAGCACGCCCATCACGAGCTTCAGCGGCGTGATCTCGGCCGCACGGCCCAGGAACGTCCAGCTCGCGAGCACGGGCTGCCCGGAGAGCGCAGCGAGTACCACGGCGCCGGCGAACGACGCGGCCACGGCGGGCACACCGAAGCGAAGGACGACGTCTCGGGAGGCGCCGTGCGCCAGGATCCCGACCTTGAACAGATTGTTCGCCGCGTGGACCACCGCGGTCGATGCGACGGCAACCTCGACCGGGAAGAACAGCGCGAAGACCGGCATCAGCAGCGTTCCCAGGCCGAAGCCCGAGAACAGCGTGAGCAGGGAGACACCGAATGCAGTCGCCGAGATCAGCAGGATCGTCGTCATGGCGTCCGCGCTCCTGCTACTGGGCGCGCCCGATCGGGCTGCCGGTCCGCGCTCGTCCGAGCGCCTGCCGTAGCGCCAGGACCAGCGAGAACGCGAGGAACAGCGACGCCAGCATCTGGCTCGTCCAGTGTCCCCCCAGCACGATGCGCGCCGTGGCACCTGCGACGAGGAGCGCGACGCCCGTGGCGATCGCGAAGATGCGGACGTCCCGCCGTTCTCCCGTGGTGAAGAGGACGGCGCCGAACAAGGCGCCGTACACGAGGCCGAACGTCGAAGGGAACCCCGAAGACGCACTGGGGCTCACAACGGATACGAGTTCAGGGCTCGGTTTCGGCGCGAACACCAGCGCGCGGAGCAGCGCGTCGAGGAGCTTCACCCCGGCGAAGGCGAGCGCCGGTACGGCGGCGCCGCGCCATCCACCGCACAGGGCGGCCAGTGCGGTGGCCAGCAACAGCGTCCCCCAGACCATCGGCGACTTCGCCGTGGACGTGACGAACGCAGCCCAGTTCGGTGCGGTTCCGAGTGCTCCCTGCAACGCGTGCGTGATGGCGACATCTCCCGGCAACGGCCCCTGGAACAGCAGACAACCCATGCCGAGAGCGACGCCTCCCGCGAGGAAGAACAGCGAACGGATCCAAAGGCGGCTCACGAGAACCCCGCCGGCGTCGATCGAAATCGCTTCATCGATCGATGCTAGGCTTCTTCCAGCACCCGACGCCAGCAATCTCAGCGCGCCGCACCAGTGATGACGATCGATCCGGTTCGCTACACCTTAGAAAGGCCGCTCGCGCGCCACCGATGCGCCGGCATCGTAGTGCTCGTCGTCTCGCTGTGGATCGCAGGGGCGCCGCCGCCGACGCGCGCCGAGGAAACGGCGCTCGCACGCGGGGATGCCGCGTGGGCGCGGCGGGCGGTGGATCGGGACGGGATGCAGGCGGCGCCGGCTGCGATCGACGACGCGATCGCGGCGTATCGGGTGGCGTGGGACGATGGCGCGGGCTCGCTCGCGTCGGGCTGGAAGCTCGTGCGCGCGCTGTGGTGGGCCGGCGAGTTCGCAACCCGCGACGCGCCGGCGGCGTCGTCCCGCTTTGCCGAGGCGCGCGCCGTCGCGATCGAGGCCGTCGCGGGGCTCGATGCCAGATCGCAGCGAGCGACCGCCGTCTCCGCGCTCGTACCCGAGGACTGGCCGGACGCATTCCCGCCGGAACGACACCAGGATGTGGCGAGCGTTCTGTTCTGGTCGGCGATCGCCGAGGGCTCCTGGGGACGCTCGCAGGGTTTGCTCTCGAACATCCGGCAAGATGTCGCGGGTCTGTCTCGTGATCGCGCGCTGGCGAGCGTCGCGCTCGCGCCCGGCATCGACGACGGCGGCGCGCAGCGCCTGCTCTCGCGGCTGCACGCGGAGCTTCCCCGCGTTCCGCTGCTCACCGGCTGGGTCGACCGGGATCTCGCGCTCGTGTGGGCCGAGCGGGCCCTCGATGTCTCGCGCGAGCACCCCGGCAACGCGCTGATCCTGGCACTCGCGTTGCTCGACGTCGGCGTCGACGCGCGACGCGACGAAGCCATCGCGACGCTCGAACGATTGGCGGAACTCGAGCCGCGCGACGGTTCCGTCATGGCAGACCTGTCGGCTCGCGAGGTCGCGCGAGAGCGCTTGACTGTGCTTGGTCTCCGCTGAGTGCTGCAGAGTCCCGCGGCGAGAGTCGCAGCAGCCGGCCGCGTTTTCCGTCTTCGAGCACCCAGATTGCGCCGTCCGGACCCTGCTCCACCTCGCGGATCCGCGCGTCCATGTCGAAGCGCTGGGCCTCGTGCGCCCGGTCGCCGTCGAAGGCGATCCGCAACAGCACCTCTCCCGAAAGGCCGCCCATGAATCCGTTCCCGCGCCCGCGCGTACTGGAAGTCGCCCGAGCTGGATCGCCTGGACTGGCTCCACGACCCGAAGTCCTTCGTGCCCGCCTACTCGGCCGGTGCCGGCGTGCTACACGACTGGCTCGGCGACAGGATCCCGACCGCGGCGTTCCAGATCATCGACGGCTTCGGTCGCCTGATCGACCGCTGACTGGCTGCGCGGCCCGCCTGTCGCACCGTGATCCACGGCGATCCGCGGGCGGACAACGTGCTCTTCGAGCGCCTCGCCGACGGGCAGACCCGGGCCTGCCTGATCGACTGGCAGACGGTCCGCTCGGGCGATCCGCAGTACGACCTCGCCTATTTCCCAGGGCCCGATATCCCCGATCCTGAATGACATCGCGTGTAGTTATCGGACCTCACACGAGCTGAATCCGGGGCTTGAAGCGCCTATCCACTTCGTCACACTGCCGGAGACGATCATCCCGAGCGGAGGGAGGCAGCCTCGAGAGTTCGTGAACGGATCGGTCACCGGGTGGATTACTCGGCTCGTACTCGACGAGGGCTCCGATCGCATCCCCGACCCCGGCGGCGCGACCATCACGGTGGACGGCAACAGCGGTCGCGTCTGAATCCACGCGGCGGACCGAGAAGCCTCGCGCCCCGCCAGCGCGACGCCGAGGAGCC
>CAYOHN010000157.1:0-8404 GCA_964403735.1 uncultured Spirochaetales bacterium
CCCGTCGGCGGCGCGCGGCAGCCAGTCGATGTCGACGGAGAGTGCACGCAGGTACGTGCGCAGCACGTCGCCGTAGTGCGGGTGCAGCCCGTGGGCGACGACGATTCGCTCGCGCCGCGTGGTGCGCATCGCCAGCAGGACGGCCTCCGCGGTCGCCGACGCGCCGTCGTAGAGCGACGCGTTGGAGACGTCGAGGCCCGTCAGCGCACAGATCATCGTCTGCCACTCGAAGATCGTCTGCAGCGTGCCCTGGCTGATCTCGGGCTGGTACGGCGTATAGGCGGTGTAGAACTCCGCGCGCGACGCCAGCGCGTGGACGGCGGCCGGGAGATAGTGCGCGTAGATCCCGCCGCCGAGGAACCAGGGGTGCGACTCGGCGTGCGCATTGCGAGCGGCCAGCGCCGAGAGCTCGCGTACCAATTCCTGTTCGCTGGCGGCGGCCGGCAGATCGAGAAGACGGGACAGGCGCAGCTTCTCCGGAACGCACTCGAAGAGCGCGTCGAGGTCGCGAACCCCGATCGCGGCGATCATCTCCCGGACGTCGTCCTCGGTGTGCGGGATGAAGCGCGGGAGATCGCCGGTCACTCGGTGCTTCGGTCCAGGACGTGCTGCTGGTAGTGCGCCGCGTCGATCAGTGTCTCCAGGTCGGCGGCGTCACTGATCTGGATCGTCATCATCCAGCCGTCCCCGTAGCAGTCTTCGTTGACGTGCTCCGGGTGGTTGGCGAGATCCGGATTCGCCTCGACGACCTCGCCCGACACCGGAGCGTAGAGATCGCTCACGGCCTTGACGGACTCGATCACGCCGAAGGGCTCGCCGCGCTCGACGGTCGTGCCGACCGCCGGGAGTTCGACGAAGACGATGTCGCCGAGCTGTTGCTGCGCGTAGTCGGTGACGCCGATGGTGGCGCGGTCGCCCTCGACGCGGATCCACTCGTCTTCGCGCGTGTAGCGGAGATCGCCGGGGATCTCGTAGTCGGCCACGGGGCCTCCCCCCTCAGTTGGAGATGAACGGTGTCGGCACGATGCATGCCCGCACGGGCCTCTCCCGAACGACGATGTCGATGGGAGTTCCCGGAGCGGCGAACGCCGGCGGAACGTAGCCGAGGCCGATCGGTTTTCCGAGGGTCGGCGACGGCGCGCCGGACGTGACGATGCCGACGGTCTCGCCGTCGCGGGCGATCGCATAGCCGCCGCGCGCGACGCCGCGGCCCTCGACGACGAAGCCGACGAGGGCGCGCTCGGGGCCGGCGGCGGCGCGGCGCTCGATCGCGTCGGCGCCGAGGAAGCCGCCGGCGGCGCGCTTCACGAAGCGGTCGAGCCCCGCCTCGAGCGGCGACGTGGTGTCATCGAGTTCGTGTCCGTAGAGCGGGAGCGCGGCCTCGAGGCGCAGCGTGTCGCGCGCGCCGAGGCCGGCGGGGACCAGGCCGTGCGGACGGCCCGCGTCGAGCAGCGTCTCGAACAACGCCTCGGCGCCGCCGGCGTCGAGATAGAGCTCGAAGCCGTCGGAGCCGGTGTAGCCGGTTCGCGAGACCAGGACAGGCCCGCCCGCCACGGTTCCCTCGGCAAACTGGAACCGCCGCAAGCCGGCAGGATCGATGTCGCAGAGCGGGGCGAGGATGGCGAGCGCAGCGGGGCCCTGCAGCGCGAGCAGCGCGGTCTCGTCGCTGCGGTTGGACAGCTCGGCGTCGGCGTCCGCGTGGCGGACGATCCAGCGCCAGTCCTTCTCGATGTTGGAGGCATTCACGCACAGCAGGAACGCGTCGTCGGCGCTGCGGTAGACGGTGATGTCGTCGACGACGCCGCCGTCCTCGTTGCACAGCAGGCCGTAGCGCACGCGGCCCGGGCGCAGCGTGGCGACGGGGCAGCTGACCAGCCGCTCGACGCTCGCGAGTGCTCCGGGACCGCGGAGATGGATCTGCCCCATGTGCGACACGTCGAACAGGCCGGCGGCCCGGCGCACCGCTGCGTGCTCTTCGAGAATCGAGTGGTACTGAACCGGCATCTCGAAGCCGGCGAACGGGACGAGCCGCGCGCCGAGCCGCCGATGGAGCGCGTGGAGCGGCGTGTGCCGGAGCGTGCTCAACGGATGCGGCCGCTGCCGCAACGGGTCTCGTACGCTTCGAGCGTGTTGCGCAGCAGCATCGTGATCGTCAGCGGGCCGACACCGCCGCGCGACGGCGTCAGCAGGCTCGCGACGCCGAGCGCGGCGTCGAAGTCGACGTCGCCGACCTGGACGCCGTCCACGACGTTCACACCGAGATCGATGACCGCCGCACCGGGCCGGATCCAATCGCCCTGGATCAGCAGTGGGCTGCCAGCGCAGGCGACGAGTACGTCTGCCTCGCGGCAGACGGCCGCGAGGTCGCGGCTGCGGGAGTGGCAGATCGTCACCGTTGCATGACGCTCGAGCAGCAGCATCGCGACCGGCTTGCCGACCAGCGTGCTGCGGCCGACGACGACGGCGCGGGCACCCTCGAGCGGCACGCGATGGCGATCGAGCACTTGGAGGATGCCGAGGGGGGTACACGGCCGCAGCCCCGGGAGGCCGGCGAGCAAGCGACCGGCGTTGCGCGTGTGGAGCCCGTCGACGTCCTTCGCGGGATCCGTCGCCTCGGTGATCGCGGTGGCGCGGATCCCCTTCGGAAGCGGGAGTTGCACGAGGATTCCGTCGACGCCGTCGTCGCGGTCGAGGCTCTCGACGAGGTCGAGCACGTCGCGCTCGCTGCTGTCGGCCGGCAGCGTGTGTTCGCGCGATTCGATGCCCGCGCGCGCGCACGCGCGCCGCTTGCCCTTGATGTACGAGAGGCTCGCCGGGTTGTCGCCGACCAGCACGACGGCGAGGCAGGGCGGTCGGCGCCCCGCCGTACCGAGCGCGGCGACTTCGGCTGCGATCTCCGCACGCAGTTCTCGCGCGAGGGCCATGCCGTCGACGACGACGGTGGATCGGGGGGCTTCACTCACGGCCGCGCAGTATACCGGCGCGGCAAAAGTTGACATTCCAACCCGGCCCCTTGGTTGACGGCCTCTTGGTTGGCGGGGTCAGGCGGCGTTGGTGGATTTGCGGGAGGGCTTCTTGTCGGTGGGTTTGGAGTCGGCGGGCTTGGCGTCGGTTTTGGGCTTGGATTCGGGCTTGGTTTCGGTCTTTGCTTCGGAGCTGGAGACTTCGCCGGACTCCTTGTCGCTGGCGGGCTTCGCGCTGGAGTAGAGGTCCGAGTACCAGCCACTCCCTTTCAGCACGAAGCCGGTGCGGGAGATCAGGCGCTGGACTTTGCGGGCGCGGCACTTGGGGCAGGTCTTCACGGGGTCTTCCGTGATGCGCTGCTCGCGCTCGAACTCGTGGCCGCATTTTCCGCACAGGTATTCGTAGGTCGGCATGGCGTTCTCCGCTGCGATCTCGAGGCAGTCGGGATCTAACCCACCGCACCGGACCCCGCCATCCCCGCGTCGTCGTCGCTCAACCGGCGCCGGTCTCGGACGCGGGCGGCAGCTCCGGATCGCCGGCACCAGCGGCCGGCGCCGCGCGTCGCGGCCCCTTCGCCGGCGTCCTGGCGAGGAACGCGACCTTGCCGTCGAGCACGGGATCCTCCGGCAGCTCGCCGGTCAGGCCTTCGAGCAGCGCCAAGTGCGTCTCGATCGTGGAGCGCACGGAGGCGCCGAGTCGCGTGCGCAGCGTGCGCATCTCGCGGATGTCCTCGGCGAGCTTCGCGACGCGCCGGTGGGCGGCGTCCAGCACTTTTTCGGCGCGGACCTCGGCCTCGGCCAGGATCACCTCGGCCTCCTTGGCGGCCGTGCGGCGCAGATCCTCGCTGACCTCCTGCGCGGTGACGAGGGTGTGGCGTAGCAACTCCTCGCGCGCCCCCAACTCCTCGACGCGCGCCTCGAGCTCGCGAATGCGCTCTCGGAGCCGCTCGGAATCGCGGATCAGGGTCTCGAAGTCCTCCGCCACCAGGCGGTGGAACGCGCGGACTTCCTCGGCGTCGAGGCCGCGCAGCCGCTGGGCAAATTGATGATTCTGGATATCGAGCGGGGTCAGGTGCAAGGCGCCCTCCGGACGGTTCGGCTTGCAGCAGGAAATCGGTGCAAAGCGCCGTCCGCTTGAGCGGAGTCGCCCGCGCAGAGTCCGCCCCTCGGGACGACTTCAGGATCCCAGCTCGCGCGCGCGGCGCGTGGCGGCTTCCACCGCCTCGTGCAGTGCTGCGCGCAAGCCGCCGGCCTCGAGACGCGCCAGGCCAGCAATCGTGGTGCCGCCCGGCGACGTGACGCGATCCTTCAGTTGTCCCGGGTGGAGCCCGCTCTCGAGCGCCAGCTTGGCCGCGCCGAACGTCGTCTGGCACGCCAGCCGGTGGGCGATGTCGCGCGGCAGGCCGGCGCGGACCCCGGCGTCCGCGAGCGCCTCGAGGAACACGAACACGTAGGCCGGGCCGCTGCCGGAGACTCCCGTCACCGCATCGAGCAGCCGCTCGTCCGGCGCCTCCCACGCGAAGCCGACGCTCTCGAACAGCGCCAACGCCGTCGCGCGGTCCGCCGCCGTCGCATCGGCATTGGCCGAAAACGCCGTCGCGCCGGCGCGCACCAGCGCGGGCGTATTGGGCATGGCGCGGACGATGCGCGCGCCGGCGGGGAGCTCGGCCGCGAGCTGGGTCAGCGACAGGCCCGCGGCGATCGACACCCACAGCGGCCGCGCGCTGGCATCGCCGAGTTCCCCGAGCAGCGCGCGCAGGACGGGTGCGACGACGGCGGGTTTCACGGCGAGTACGACGACATCGCTCGCGCGCACCAGCGCGGCGTTGTCGTCGCCGACCTCGATGCCGAGGGAACTCGCCACCTGCTCGCGACGGGCCGCGACCGGTTCCGCAGCGCGCACACGCGCCGCTGGAACGCCCGCGGCGAGCAGGCCGCCCGCGAGCGCTTCGCCCATCGCGCCGGCGCCGAAAAAGCCGATCCGCAGGTCCTCGAGCGCCCCCATCACGCGTCCTCCCGATCGTCCGGCCGCGGGCCGAAGAGATCCGTTCCGATCCGCACCCACGTCGCCCCCTCTTCGACGGCGACCTCGAAGTCGTGCGACATGCCCATCGACAGCTCGGACAGCTTCGCACCGCTCGGGGTGGCGCGCAGCTCGTCGCGCAGCGCGCGCAGCGCGGCAAAGATCGGCCGCGCCGCCTCGGGGTCCTCGGCGGGCGCGGGCATCGTCATCAGTCCGACGGCTTCGAGCGACGCGTGCGCGGCGACGGCCGCGAGGAGATCCGGCAAGGCGGCCGCGGCGACGCCGGCCTTCTGCGGTTCGGCCGACAGGTTCACCTGGAGCAGCACCGGCAGCCGGCGGCCGGCCGCCTCGGCGTGGCGGGCCAGTTCCGCGGCGAGCCGGGTGCTGTCGACGGTATGGATTCGCGAGAAGCTCGCGACGGCGTCCCGCGCCTTGTTGCGCTGGAGGCGCCCGATCCCGTGCCAGCGCAGGGCGGCGGCTTCGGGGCCGAGAATCTCCTGGACTTGCGAGAGCTTGGCGGCTGCTTCCTGCACGTAATTCTCGCCGAAGTCGCGGAGCCCGGCGCGGGCCGCCGCAGCGATGCGCGCCGCCGGCTGGCGCTTCGACGCACCCAGCAGATGGATGCCCGCCGGGTCGCGTCCGGCGCGGCGCGCCGCGGCGTCGATCCGCGCGCGCAGCGCGGCGATGCGCGCCGCGAGCGCCGTCTCTTCACGCGCGGACTCAGCCGCGTCCATCGAACCCGGCTTCGCGGAGCAGCGCGAGCGTTTCGTCCAGCGGGAGTCCGATCACATTGCTCTCGCTGCCGTCGATGGCGTCGATGAAGCGCCGGCCCTCGCCCTGCGCCGCGTAGCCGCCGGCCTTGTCGAACGACTCGCCGATGGCGACGTAGCGGCGGATCTCGCCCAGGTCGGCGCTGCGCATCCGCACGCGGCTCTCGACGACGACCCCCACCGTCGTGAGGCCCGCGCTCTCGACGAGTGCCACCCCGGTGAGGACGCGATGCGTGCGGCCGAGCAGGCGGCCGAGCAGACGCACGGCATCGTCGGCGTCGACCGGCTTGCCGAGCACATCGCCGTCGACGACGACGATCGTGTCGGCGCCGAGCACCCGGCGCGGCGGCGTCGGCCCGATCCGCCGCGCGACCGCCTGCGCCTTCTCGCGAGCGAGTCGCTCGGCGAGCGCGCGCGGTTCCTCTCCTGGACGCGCCCGCTCGTCGATGTCGGCGGGACACACCTCGAAGGCGATCCCGACGCTCGCGAGCAGATCGCGGCGGCGCGGCGAACCGCTGCCGAGCACCAGCGGAAGGGCCGGCATCGTGGTCGACTGCGCACGCGACGGCGTTTCCATCGCGCGGGAGGGAAACCGCCGCCGACAACCGCGTCAACCCGCGTCGACCCGGGCCGCGCGTCCGCGTCGCTGTGGTAGCCTCGCCATCGATGGCAGCCCGGGCCGAGGAACGGAGCTGGACGCTGGCCGGCGCGCGCGCGGTGCTGAGCGACGTCCGCGCGCGCACCGAGCGCGCCGTGCTCGAGGCCGAGGCGCTGCTGCTCGAGCGCGAGAACGCCGATCCCGCCCGCTGCCAGGCGATCGACGCGCGCATCCAGAGCGTCGTATCGCGCTGGGCGCGCGAAATCGAGGCGCTCGGCGCCGAGGCCAAGGGCGCGTGGCTCGTCGACTTCGACAACGGCAGCGGCTCGTACTGCTGGCGCTGGCCCGAACGCGACCTCGAATGGTTCCACGGCTCCCAAGAAGGCTTCGCCGGCCGCACCCGCATCCAATAGCCCGTCAACCAAGGGGCCGGGTTGGATTGTCAACTTTTCGCCGGCGTCGCTAGCCCTAATCCGGCATTGATTCCCGGGTCGGGAGGGTCGTCCCGCGTGGATTCAGGCTGCGAGCCTGGTCTCGATCTCGCGGATGCGCTGGCGGCTGGTGGCCGAGGCAGCGATGCGGAGGACGGTGCGTCCGGCGGGACGCGCAATGCGTCCGGGAAGCTGGAGCAAGGTGAAGCGCATCGTGCGCAGCGAGAGGAACCGGTAGCGGCAGGTTCGCTTTCGGGTGTTGGGTCTCGCTACGGCGCCCGTCCGAACCTGGAAGTGACGGACGAGGTTGTGGGTGAGCGCCGAAAGCTGCTGCCACGCGCTGTTCGCGTCCCAGTCTTGCGTCGGTACGGTGCCGAAGGCGAGATGCTGCTTGAGCTCCCCAAGCGTCTTCTCGTGACCGCCACGGCCGGCCATGAAGGCCCAGAGCGCCTGGACACCGATCGTCTTGTTCGTCGCCACCATCGAGTACTCGTAGTGCCCGTCGTCGGGACTGAACAGGTCGAGCTGGAAGTTCTTGCGGGTTTCGCCGGAGACGCGCTTGCGGAAGACGACGATCCGCTCGGTACGGCCCCACGTGTCGATGCGATGGCGGATCGAGAAGCCGTCGACGGAACCGTTGACGCGTTTCCAGGAGCGGCGTGCCGCGATGCGCTGCCGCACTCCGAGCCACTTCCACATCGGCACCTTCACGGCGTACTCGACGCGAGAGGCCGTGAGGACCTCGAGAACGGGCCTCTGGAAGAAAGCCCCATCGAGCCGCACTTCGAGCGGAACCCCTCGGAGACGCCGACGGACGTCGGCGAGCAAAGCCGCGAGATGTCCCGCTGCTCCGACCGAGTCGTTGACGTTGCCGGAGCGGTTCCACACCCCGAGCAGTTGGCCGGTCTGGGCGAGGTGAGCCGTCAGCGGGTAGTAGGACGGATCCTTCGGGTGGTGCGGGTTGAAGCCTCGCTCGGCGCCGTCGACACATTCTCCCGTTCGGATCACGGTGCCGTCGAGCTCGATCGTGGCCCGCGAAAGCCGGATCCCCTTGCTGGTTTCATAGGCGACGTCTCGGAGCAGCACGTTCAGCTCTTCGCGGTAGGGCCCGGTGATGGCCTGCAATCCCCGCGAGAGCGTCCGCTCGTCCGGAAGCCGGCGCAGCCGCACCAAGCGGAGAAAGAGCGGGTCCCGATCCAGGACCCGAACGTGCGAGAGCCGGCTGCCACCGAGCAGGAGCATGCCCACCACCAGTACGGCGGTGCGGAACGATCCGTAATCGCTGTCGAAGCGGCGGTCGGCGAACAGTGTGCGAAGACGATCGATCCAGCCAGCCTGCTCCGCGAAGCGCCGGAACAGCTCGAGGCCCGCGTGGCTCGTCAGCGGCTCGTCGGTGAACTCGATCGGCAAAAAGGGCTTGACCCGGGTGCGAAGATCGCGTTTGCTTAGCTTCACGATTGTGGTCCCTTGGTGTGGGTGTTGAAGTCCGCAACTCCATCAACCACACCAACGGGACCACTTTCAATTCCGTGTTTTCACCACACCGGGCAATGCCGGATCAGGGCTAGGAGACTGACCCAAGACGGGACGAAGCGGCTGGGCGCCGAGACGCCCCGCCG
>CAYOHN010000158.1:0-8079 GCA_964403735.1 uncultured Spirochaetales bacterium
CACTTTCAATTCTGTGTTTTCACCACACCCGGCAATGCCGGATCAGGGCTAGGAATACGGAGGCTGCTTCTCGAATGCAGGCGGATGCCGGCGATCAGGAACTCGGCGCCTCCATGGCTCCGGGGCGAGAGGGTGTCCCGCGTCTCGAATACAGCGAAGCCCTGGACACCTGGAGCACGACGGCACCGACGCCGGCAAAGCTCACGGACAGGGGGGTGCCGATCAGGAAGTCGTAGGCGAAGGCGAAGATGAGGAGCGCGCGCAGCAGGAAGAGCTGATTGGCGGCGTAGAGCGCCACGTCGAGCCATGTGCGCCGGATGCCCCCGACGAGAGGGGCGCGCGGGAACAGCGACAGCTTGGTCGTCCCCGGCCGCAGGAAGTGCAGGAAGCCCCCGAGCGGGGGCGTGAGCGCCCGTTCATCGGGCCCGAGCCGAAGCCGAAGCCGCTGAGCTCGTAGAAGATCGCCCACAGAATCGCCTTCTGGAACGCGACCGCCGTGGATGCCTACGCATCGGGCGAAGAGAAGCTCGCGTCACGGGCGACCTCCGGAATCTGGCCCGGATCCCGATGGCACCCGACGCCCCTCTCCGCCAGTCCCTCTCCCCGGATGGGTTCCGGCTCGTCGTGTTCGTGCAAAACGGGAAGCTGTTGCCGGCGGAAGAGGAGCGGGGCTGGAGCCGGCCCTCGGCTCAGGAGCGAAAGAACTTGTCCGGCACCGCGCACAGCGCCGCATAGACGCCGAACACGAGCCCACCGACGAGGCCGAGCCACGGGGACGCCTCCGGGAAGATCATCGCGACCGCCACCGGGCCAGCGACGAGGAAGGCGGCCACGACGCCGTACGCGAAGGCGTGGTCTCGCAGCTCTCGGCCGATGACAGCCAGGACGCCCCGCGCCTTCGGTCGCTCCGGCGGCGCCTGCTCTCCGAGTGCTTCGTTCATATCGCTCGAGGATAACAACCAGCGGGCATCCCGCCGTCAAGAAAGGGGCCGGGTTCGTTCGTCAACTTTTCCCCCGCTGGGGGAAAAGTTGACGAACGAACCCGGCCCCTTTCTTGACGTTCCACACTGGTGTCGACTGGTCCCGGGCGCCCACCAGGACCTTCGGATGCACCAGCAGAACGAGCGTCGGGATGATCGTCAGCGTGGTGACACAGCTGGTCGCCATCATCAGGGCGACATAGCCGCCGAGCTGGCGCCACAGCGCAAAGTCCGAGACCAGCAGCGTCGCGTTGCCGGCAGCGATCGCCGAAGCGACGAAGAAGACGGCCCGGCCAGCCGTCCGCATGGCCTCTGCCACCGCTTCGGCGAACGGGCGCACGCGGGATTCCTCGCGGAGGCGGAACAGCAGATAGATCGCGAAATCGGCGCCGAGGCTGACGCCCATCGCGGTATAGCTGGCGGTCGCGAACGAGAGCCAGCTGCCGACCCATCCCATCACGCCGAGGTTCACGACCACCGCGGCGGACAGCGGCGCCAGCACCATCAAGCCGATCACTGCGGACCGGAACACCAGCGACGCCAGCGTGAAGATCACGGCGCCGATCTGGAGCATGTTCAGGAACTTGTAGCGAACCACGCTGTCGTTCAGAGCCGCTGCCTGGCCGAGTTCCCCGCCGCCGGCGTGCACGCGAACGCCGGGCGGAAAGCGGTCGTCCGCGGCCGCGCGGACCCGCGCGAACAGCGCTTCGGTCCAGGCCACGCGGTCTGCAGTCGAGAGGGTATGAATCGCGGCGACGCGGCGATCCGAAGACAGCACGCGCTGGAGATCCTCGGGCTCGAAGAACAACAGGTACTGCTCGATCAACGCGCGCTCGTCCGGCACGCGCAGTTCCGCTTCGTCGCCGCCGTGCATCGCCCGATTCATCACGCGCACGTAGTCGGCGACCGAGACGGCCGCAGTGATCGCGGGATCCTCGCGCATCAGCGCCTCGAGCTCGGCGATGCCGGAAACCACTTGTGGATCGAGGAGCGCATCCGGCTCGTCCGCCTCGATGAGGATCCGGATCGTCGAGGTTCCCGTCAGTCGCTCGCGGATCGCGACGTCGGCGGCGATCACCGGCTCCTTCGCGTCGAACCACGACCGGAAGGCAGTGTTCACCTCGACACCTGTGACGCCGATCCCACACACGACCGTGGCGACGATCACGACGGCCAGCACGGTCGCTGGACGCGCCAGCACCGTGCGCACCAGCAGGTCGAGCACGATGTCGAGCCGGCGATGGCTGCGCTCACGGACGGCCTCTGCGGAGCGCGGCGCCCGCAGCAGCGTGCGCACAGCCGGGATGAAGGTCAGCTCGAGAACCAGCGTCGCGAGAATCCCGAACGCCGCCATCAAGCCGAAGTCGCGTACGGACGGGATGCCGAACGTCGCGAGCGACGCGAAGCCCGCGGCGGCGATGCCGACCGCGATCGCCATCACCGGACCGATCCGCACCAGCGACAGATAGACCGCGGCGCGGTTGTCGCCGAGATCGTGGAAGCACTCGTAGTAGCGCTTGAGAATCTGGACTGCGTGGCCGGCGGCGACCGACAAAATCAGGACGGCGGTCACGGCCGTCCACGGCGTCAGATGGAAGCCCGCCGCCGACGTGATCCCCATCGCCCAGATCACCGCGAGGCCCGCCGTGAGCAACGGAAGGAAGACGGCCTGAAGCGTCCGGAACGCCTCGTAGTGCACGAGCGCGATCACCAGCAGCGCGAGAGCGACGAGCGGCACGATGCCGTATGTGGCGGCGTTCAGCGCCGCCAGCGCCGGCGACTGGCCGCCCACCCACAGCTCGACGCCGGGCGCGCGCTCGCGTGCGGCGATCGCCTCGAGACCTTCGGTGACCTGCGCGACGGACACGTCGTCGCCGAAGTCCGCGAGCACCAACGCGCCGCGCGCGTCCGCTGCGACGATGGAGCCGACGTACATCGGATGCGAGAACGCGCGCACGCGTAGCGCCGCCAGCGCCTCGGGGTCGGTCGGGATCTCGTCCGGGACGAGCGGCTCGACGCGCAGCCAGTCGCCATCGGCAGTGATGGCCTTCGCACGCGACGCGGTCAGCGACAGCACGCTGCCCGGCACGACGCCCGGCAGCGCTTCGACCGCCTCGGTGATGCGCCGGATCCGCGCGAGCGCATCCGGCGTGAAGACGTCGCCGCGCTCGAGTGCCATGCCGATCATCGAGGTCTGCGCGAGCCCCAGCGCTTCTTCGAGGCGCCAGTCGATGGCCGTATACGGATGATCGTGCGGCACCTCGTCCGTAATGCGCACTTCGAGCCGGAGATGGCGAAGCTCGGTGCCGAGCAGTGCCGTCAGCAGCAGCACGATCGCGACGACCCAGCGCGGATACGTGGTGACGAGGCGGGCGATGCGTTCCACGGAACGGCAGGTATACCGGCGTCCCCGAACGCCCGCCACGCGCACCGTCGCCGCGGGCGACGGTGTTGGGGGGGCTCTCCCTCGACACCGCTGCTCGCGCAGGTCAATCTTCGCCTCTTTCGATCGGGAGGGGCGTGATGAGCCAGCGCTTCGCAGGCCAGGTGGCGTTCGTGAGCGGCGGCGGAACCGGCATCGGCTTCGCGTGCGCGCGCGCGCTCATCGACGGAGGGGCGCGCGTACTGATCGCCGGGCGGCGCGAGGACGTGCTCGCCCGCACCGTCGAGTCGCTAGGCCCCGCTGCCGCTTCCACGCCCTGCGACGTTCGGAACGACGATTCCGTCGCAGCCGCCGTCGCGGCGGCCAGCGAGCGTCTCGGCCCACTGCGGCTGGCGGTGAACGCCGCCGGCACCGGTAACATCGGCAGCGTGCTGAACGGGCCTGTCGCGGATTTCGAGGCCCTGATCGACACCAACCTGAGCGGCGTCTACCGCTGTCTGCGTGCCGAGGCACGGGCCATGAAGGCGACCGGTGGCGGCGCAATCGTCAACATCTCGTCGATCGCCGGCGCGCTCACACACCGCTGGATGAGCGCCTACTGTGCGTCGAAAGCCGGCGTCAACATGCTGACCCGCTGCGCCGCCGACGATCTCGGCGAGCACGGCATCCGCGTGAACGCCGTGATGCCGAGCCTCGTACCGACGGAGCTGACCCAGGCGATGATCGACAACCCGGAAGTCACCGAGGAGTACCTCCGGCGCATCCCGGTCGGCCGGCTCGGAACGCCCGAAGACGTCGCTGCGCTCACGGCCTTCCTGCTCTCCGACGAGGCGTCGTGGATCAGCGGCCAGGTGATCGGCGTCGACGGCGGCCACACGCTCCGCCAGGGCCCAGACCTCCAACCGCTCTTCGCCCGAGGCCTCCCGACCGAGCGCTGAACCACGAAGCGTCAACCAAGGGGCCGGGTTCGTTCGTCAACTTTCCCCCCGCCGGGGGGAAAGTTGACGAACGAACCCGGCCCCTTGGTTGACGTCTGTCAGCGGGCGATGTCGTCGATCTGCAGCAGCGGCGGGGCGTGCTCGAGCTGGAACGTGGTGTGCGCGATCGAAAAGCGTTGCTGCGCGAGGTCCGACAGGATGGGCAGCACCGCGCGCGGATCGGCGTCGGGCGACACGTCGACGTGTGCCGAGAGCGCGTGATATCCGGACGTCAGCGTCCAGACGTGGAGATCGTGCACGTCGAGCACGCCGGGCACGGCGCGGATTTCCGCCACCAGGGTATCGACATCGACGTGCGGCGGCGTTCCCTCCATCAACACATCGAGGGACTCGCGCACCAGCCGGACCGCGGAGAACAGGATCAAAGCCGCGATGGCGACCGCCACGATCGGGTCCGCCCACAGCCAGCCGAAGACGAGGATCGCAACGGCCGCGAGAATCGCGCCGACCGAGCCGAGCGCATCTCCGAGTACGTGCAGCAGCGCCGCGCGCACGTTGAGACCGCGGCTCCCGACGCGCGTCAGCACCGCGGCGGCCGCGAGATTGGCCAGCAGACCTGCCGACGCGACACCGAGCATCAGCGGGCCCGCCACCGGCCGCGGCGCATCGAAGCGCCCCACCGCCTCGATCGCCACCTGCAGCGCCACCGCGCCGAGCAGTACGCCGTTGGCCAGCGCCGCCAACACCTCGACGCGTCGATGTCCGAAGCTCTTGCCCGGCGTCGGATCGCGAGCCGCGAGTCGGACCGCGACGAGCGCCAGACCCAGACCCAGCGCATCGGTCGCCATGTGCCCGGCGTCCGCGAGCAGCGCAAGACTGCCGCTCAGCAGGCCGCCCACCGCCTCGACGCCCAGAAACGTCAAGGTGATGGCGAGCGCGATGCGCAGCGCGCGGCGATCCCCGGCACGCAGCTCGCGATGCAGTTCATGCCCGCGACTGGCGTGGGCGTGCGTGCTCACCGGAACCAGCCGCGCCGCGCCTCGAGGCCTTCGGCGATCAGCCCGCGGATGGCGTTCTTGACGACCTCGACCTTGCTCTCGATCTCGGCATCCTCCTCGCTGGGATCGCCCTCGAAACGGAGCGGAGCCCCGAAGCGCAGCCGGAATTTGACCGGGAGCGGCAGCATGCCGGCCGGGCCCAGCCACGGGAAGGTCCACGTCACCGGCGCGACCGGCGCGCCGATGAGCCGCCCGAGCCACCGCGAGCGCAGCAGTCCCGGCGACTGCTCCTCCGCGCCGACGATGCCGACCGGCACGATGGGTGTATCCGTTTCGAGCGCGAGGCGCAGGAAACCGAGTCCGAAGCGCTGCAACCGGTAACGCTGGGCGTAGGTCTTGACGAAGCCGCGCTCGCCTTCCGGGAACACCATGATGCACTCGCCGCGTTCGAGCAACTGCGCGCAGTTCTCCGGCGTCCCGACGACGGATCCCATCCGGTGTAGAAAGGTCGAGAAGAACGGAATCGTCGGAAGATAGTACTCCGCCATCCCGCGGACGATCCGCGGCGGCCGGCCCTCGAGCAGCATCGCCATCCCGAGCATCGCTCCGTCGTACGCGAACGTGTTGCCAGCGTGGTTGGCGATCAGCAGCACCCGGCCGGAGGGCACCTGGTCGGCGCCTTCCGCCTCGACGCGGAACCAATAGCGATAGAAGAACGCCGCAGGGAGCAGGAACGGCGCCGCGTAGCGGGGATCGAAGCCGAATGGATCGAACCCGTACTCGTTCAGCGTGGTGGGGACCGCCGCGAGCCGCTGCTCCAGCTCGTCGCGCAACACCGCGAGCGGACGGGGAAGCGGCAGCGTGAGACCGGCGCCCGGTGTCCGCGCGCGACCCACAGGGACGAGCGCGCGTTGCGCCCCCTTCGCCGCCCTGCCCTTCCGCGTCGCCCGGTTCCTCTGCGTCATCGCCGGCGTCAGCGCAGTTCCGCGCGCAGGAAGGCCAGCGTCTCCGACCATGCGCGGGCCGCCGCCGCGGCGTCGTAGACGTCCGGCCGGCTGTCGTTGAAGAACGCATGATCGACGCCCGGGTAGATCTCGCAGACCGCTCGCTTGCCAGCCGCGCGAAGTCCCCTCTCGAGCTTCTGAACCGCCTCGGCGGGGATGAAGCGGTCGCGCTCGGCGAAGATCCCGAGCACGGCCGCCTGCAGCGCGTCGAGATCCAGCGCGACGTTCGGGTGGACGCCGTAGAAATCGACGACGGCGCCCAGCGATGGATTGCGGCACGCCGCGAACAGCGCCAGCTGCCCCCCCATGCAGAAGCCGACAACGCCAACCTTGGGGCCGTCGGTGGCTGGCTCGTCGAGCAGCGCCTGGACGGCGCCGTCCAGATCGCGTGCGACGCGCGGGATCCGAAGGTCCATCATCAGCCGGCTGGCGTGGTCGGGATCCTGCCCCGTCTCGCCGCGATACAGATCCGGGGCGAGCGCCACGAAGCCCTCGCGCGCGAAGCGATCGCAGACGTCCCGTACGTGCGGGACCAGCCCCCACCATTCCTGGATCACGAGCACGCCCGGCCCGCGTCCGGATCCCGGCGTGGCGAGATAGCCGCGGACGGCCTCGCCCTCACTGTCGAAGTGGATCTCGCGACCACTTTGCGCGGCCATTCGGCTCCTCCGGTCAGCGGGATCAGAACGCGGGAGAATAACCCGAGCCCGAGCGGTACGCTGCGACGATGCCGGCTGTGCTCGTACGTCCCGACGCCGAAGCGCTTCCCGCGGCTCTTCGCCGAGTCCTCGAAACCCTGCACGACGCCGGTTTCGAGTCCGTGCTGGTGGGAGGCTGTGTCCGCGACCTGCTGCTCGGCATCCCTGTCTCGGACTTCGATATCGCAACGCAGGCTCCTCCCGAGCGCGTGCTGACGCTGTTCCCGCGCGCCATTCCGACGGGTCTCCGACACGGTACGGTGATGATTCCGAGCGGCGCGCGCCCGATCGACGTCACGACGTTCCGCGCCGGAACCCGCCTGGAGGACGACCTGGCCCATCGCGACTTCACGGTGAATGCGATCGCCTGGGAGCCGCTGGCAGATCGCTGGCTGGATCCGTTCGATGGCGTCGGGGATCTGGTGGCGGGACGCCTGCGAGCCGTCGGTGGGGCGCGCGCGCGCTTCGCGGAGGATCCCCTGCGCGCACTGCGCGCGGCCCGGCTCGTCGCCACCCAGGGGCTGACGCCGGAGTCGGAACTGCTGCCCGCAATGGCCGACGTGCGCATCGCGCTGCGCACCGTGGCGCGCGAGCGCATCCGTCACGAGCTGTGGCGGCTGTTGCTCGCTCCCGGCGCCGCTGCGGGACTGCGCATGCTCCGGACCAGCGGGCTCGAAGAGGAGTTGGCGCCCGGCGTCCGCGACGACGCCGCGGACGTGGTGGCCGCACTACCGTGCGAGCTCGAAGTGCGGATCGCCGGCTGGCTGCGCAATACCCGCGTCGAGGCGATCCTTGCGGCGCTGCGCTTCGGCGATCGGCGCAGCCGGGCCATCGCGCAACTGCTGGCGCGGCATCCGATCGATCGACAACCGCTGCGCGGTGACGCGGATCTGCGACGCCTGTTGGCGCGGGCGGGTGACGACGCGGTGTCCGCGCTGCTGGCGCTGCGCCGGGCCGAAATCACGGCGGCCGCGGCCGGAAATCCCAGCCGCAGCTCGTCATGGATGCGGCCAAAGAAGTCGGACCGGCCCTGTTCTACAGCCTGCTGATCATCACCGTATCCTTTCTGCCGGTGTTT
>CAYOHN010000158.1:8089-8398 GCA_964403735.1 uncultured Spirochaetales bacterium
TGCTGGCGCTGCGCCGGGCCGAAATCACGGCGGCCGCGGCCGGAAATCCCGCGGCCGTCGCTCCGGAGCGCGAGAGCCTCGAGGCGCTCGCGGAGCGGGTCCAGCGCGTGCGGCGCAGCGGCGCCCTGGCACTGCACCGAACCGATCTCGCGCTCGACGGGCGCGCTGTCATGGCGCGCCTCGACCTCCCGCCCGGCCCGGCGGTCGGCGAGGCGCTCGCGTAGCTGGGCGAGCGGGTCCTCGAAGATCCCGCCAGCAACACTCCCGAGCAGCTCGAGGCGTTGCTGCGGGTGTGGGCCCACCGCGCGA
>CAYOHN010000159.1:0-8393 GCA_964403735.1 uncultured Spirochaetales bacterium
CCGTCAACCAAGGGGCCGGGTTCGTTCGTCAACTTTTCCCGAACGGGAAAAGTTGACGAACGAACCCGGCCCCTTGGTTGACGGCTGGCGGATCAGTCCTGCGCGTCGTCGCGTGCGGGCTGACGTTGGAACGTCAGGAGGAACTCGGCGTCTCGCGGCGACAGGTCGAATCGCCGCGCCGCCTCGTCGACGAGCGGCAGCAGCGCTGCGTCCGGATCCTCGAGCCGATGATCCGCGATCCAGCGGAGGGCTCGCTGCAGCGTCGCGCTGGCTTCCCGATCGCTCATCGCAGAGCGCCTTCAGCGCCGCCGGACCAGCTCGCGAAGGCCGGGCACGCGATCCTCGAGGCGCTGCCGAGTCCGGAACACGCTGATCTTCACCGCTTGTCGCGACTTCCCCACGGTGCTCGCGATACTGGCCAGATCCGGGGCGCCGCCGAGGTGAAGCTGGAAGATTCTCCTGTGCGCCGGAGCGATCTCGTGATCGAGCACGTCGAAGCAGCGCGCCAGCAGCCGCGCCGAGTCCACCTGATCCTCGACGGGGGCCTCGCGCGCCGGAAGCGCGCTCTCCCCGGCGGCGTCGAGCGACACGGACTCCCGGTACGAACGGCGGCGCCGGTTCGCGACCTCGTGGTTTGCGATGCCGAGAATCCACGTGCTGAGCGCCGATCTACCCGCGAAACCGCGGATCGAGCGAGCCACTTCGACGAACACGTCTTGACACAAGTCTTCGGCCTCGGCCGGGTCGCGCAGGCGCCGCAACGCGAAGGCATAGACGCGACTGGCGTATGTCTCGTACGCCGTTCCGAACGCAGCCACGTCGCCTGCCTGCATGCGCGCCGCCAGCTCGCAATCCTCGTCGCTTCGGGTCCCACCGGGACTGCGTTGCGCTCGCGGGCAGAGCACGACGGTGCCGCCGACGGACAGCGCGGCGCGCGCAGCAACAACTTCATCGACGAGCGGGAGCAGAGCCGACAACGGGGGTCACCTCGTACGAGCGAGGATCTCGAGCGCCAGGGAACACGCAGCGAGCGATGATATGGGTTCGACTCCGAGCATACGCCGAGATGGGGCGGCTTTCACCCGGAACCACAGAGTGATGTCGCAATCGACACGATCTAGGGTTCGATCCGGACCGGCGTTCCCGGGGGTGCGCGGTCCCCGAGCCACTCGATCTCGGAATCGCTCATCGCCACGCAGCCTTCCGTCCAGTCGAGGTCCAGATCTCCGCGCCAGCGCTCCCCCTCCCCGTGGAACCCGAGATGACCGCCGAGCGCGGTCTCCTGCGGTGGCAGGCGCCCCTGCTCGTGTGCCCGGACGATCGCCTCGCGGTCCTCGAGCGAGAGTCGACCTTCCGCGAGCGCGCGGTCGGCGTCCGCGGGCGTCGGGTAGTCGATCGGCAGGAAGCGGTGGAAGCGGCTGGGTCGGACCGGCCCGGCGATCTGATAGTCCCCCTCGGGAAGACTCTGATCGCCGGACTGGCGCTTCGGCCCGGTCCCGCGCGCGAGCGCGACGGCGATCCGCCGCTCGCCGCCGCCGGCGCAGGTGGCCACCAGCTCTCGCTCCGCCCGGCGCACGACGATGCGCTCGACGCGCTCGCACGCCGCGCTGGGCGCGCTCGGTGGAGTGGGCGCGGGTCCGGCCGCGGGAGCCACGGCCGGCGGCGGGACCTCGTCGAGCGACGTTCCCGCCGACGGCGCACACGCGAGTGCGAGGGCGACGGCGAGCCCGGAGACGGCGGGGATCCCGACCAGGACGAGACGCATCGCCAACAGGCTATACGATCGGGGGATGACTCGTCTCCCGCGCACCGCTCCGCTCGCGCTCGCCGCGCTGGCGTTCGGGTTGTGCGCGCAGAGCGCGTGGATCCCGGACCCGCGGACGTCTCCCGCCCGCCCGTGGGCCGAGCCAGACGAGCCCCGTGTTCCGCCCCAGCTCGACGCGCTGGCGCCGCTGGTCGGCGCGCCGGAGCGCGATCTGATCGAGCCGGACGACACACTGCTCGATGTCGCGCACCGTCACCGCCTCGGCTTCGACCGCGTCGCGCGGCTGAACCCGGACGTCCACCACTGGATCCCGGTACCCGGCACCGTCGTACACTTGCCGACGGAGCACATCCTGCCCGACGCGCCGCGCGCGGGCCTCGTCATCAACATCCCGGAGATGCAGCTCTATGACTACACGGCGGGACCCGAGCCGGAGGTCTTCGCGATCGCCATCGGCGACCAGATGGATCCTTCGCTGCTCGGCCAGTACCGGATCGGCAACAAGCGCGAGCGGCCGGCGTGGAACGTGCCGGCGTCGATCCGCGCCGAGAAGCCGGAGCTTCCGGCGGTCGTGCCGCCGGGGCCGGACAATCCCCTCGGCGATCACTGGATGACGATCGGGGCCACCAGCTACGGCATCCACGGCACCAACAACCCGTGGTCGATCGGCCGCGAGGCGACACACGGATGTGTCCGGCTCTACAACGACGAGATCGCGCGGCTGTTCGCGCGCACGGCGCCGCGCACCCCCGTGCGGCTCGTATACCAGACCGTGAAGCTCGGGCGGCGCGGCGCGGTGCTCTATCTGGAGGCACATCCGGACGTGTATCGCCGGGAGCCGGAGGCGTCCGCGCGCCTGGCGATGACGGTCCAGCGCCTTCGCGAACTCGGCCTCGCCGAGTTCGTGGACCCCGTATTGGTCCGGCGCGCGCTGGAGGCAGAGAGCGGCGCCCCGGTCCCGATTGGATCGATCCGCAGGACCGAGCACCTGCCCACGCCGTAGCCCGCCACGGCGGGCGACGGCGCTACTTCGAGACGCCCTTGCGGAAGATCGCCTCCGACGTGCGCGCGGCGTCGTCGGCGCGATCTGCTGCGCGTTCGGCCGCGCGCTGGGCGGCTTCGGCGCCGGTGACGGCCCGCTCGGCGCTGGCACTGACGGCGTCGACGCGGCTCTCGAGCGCATCGACGCGCTGCTCCAACTCGGCGACGCGGCCGCGGGTGGCGCAGCCGATGGAAGGTGCGGCCAGCAGGATCAGCAGAGCGCCGGCCAGCGAGCGGCCCGCGAGGGATCGGATCATGACGCGTTCCTCTTCTCTGGCCTGCCGCGGCGCTGGTCCGGGAATCGGATCAACCGCCCGGGAGACTACCGGGAAGTGTACCAGGTAGAGTACCAGGCGTCGCCGGGGATTCGACCACGCCGAGGCCCCCGCCCTGTCCACACGCGAACGTGTCGCACGAGAAGCGATCGAAGGCCGGCGGTGCGGGCGCGATCATGCCACCGGGCGGCGGCGCAGCCGCGACGTCGGTCGGGTCGAAGCGATCGGCGATGGGGCCCAGCACAGGGCCCGCTTCGCTCACCGGCGGCGTCCACGCCGGCACTTCGATCACGTCGGCCCTCGCCGGGCTGGCGATCGCCAGCACCGCCGTCGCCGCGAACGTCCCGAGCAGAATCTGCATCCGTCGCGTCGTCGTCCGCATGTTCCCGTTCTCCTCGCGACTAGCGCTGATAGGCGAAGGTCAGGTAGCCGCCGATGATGTGCCGGTCGAAGTCGAAGACCGCCACGTTGGCATCGTTTTTCTGATATCCGTACCGGACCGAGGCCGTGAGCCAGCGATTGAGCGGTCGCTCGAGGATGGCGTCGACGCGCCAGATCCGTTCTCGCTTGTCGCGGCTCCTCACGCCGAACTGTTCGCCATTGGTGAGTGCCCCGGCGTCGGGGAAAGTGGACGGATTCTGGTACGGACGGTACGTGAAACTGCCCTGGACGTCGGCGACGAAGCGCCACGGCAGCGCCGTCCGGGTGCCGACGGCAAGTTCGTGGGCGCGGAACGAGTATTCGCTGCCCTCGGCGTCGTAGTAGTGGTACGCGTAGCCGAAGCGCAACTCGCTGTGGATCTCGTCGACCGGAAACAGGTGCTCGAAGCCGAAGATCCCCCAGAAGCCGTCGCGGTTCCGCTCCTCGGACTCGTCGACACCGAACGGGCCGCAGGGCTGCGTCGGATCCGGACAGGCATCGCCCGCGACCCCGCCCGGCGCGCCGTCCGGGACGTCGTCCGGCGAGAAGCGGAAGTCGTCCAGCGTGAGGTTCGCGTAGAGGCGCGTCGTGCCCCAGCGCTCGCCCCAGTTGTGGAACAGCGCCGGCGTCAGCGAATGCTCGCGCAGATACGGGCTGCCGCCGACCCAGGCGTAGGCGAAGTCGTACTGGAGGCGCAGCGTGGTCGCCTCGCCGAGACGGCGATCGATCCAGGCGGTGGCAGACGGATACTGCGTGTCGAAATCCGTGAGGTCCCCGTGCGCCGATCCGTAGTACGACGCCATCGCGCCGATCGTCCAGTCGCCGTTGCTCCACAGCTCGGAGCCGATCTGCGCGGTCCAGACCGCACGGATGTCGTTCTCGTCCGAGATCTCGTCGGGCACGCGCACGCCGTCGCCGCGCAACAGCACGTTGCTGTCGTGCTCGACGCCGGCGGAGACCACGATCCACGGGCGCAGCGTGGACCGCTGGCCGGCGAAGCTGCCGAGCGGCCGCTCGGGGTTCTGCAACGCGGAGAGATCGCGCCGGACGCGGATCCCGCGGACGGAGTCACTGTCGGCGAGCGCGCGTTCCGCGGCGGCTGCCCAGGCCGTCCCGGGCGACTCCCGCTTCACGCGCTCGAGCGCTTCCTCCGCGCGCTCCCGTTCTTCGGCGCGCAGCCACGCGATACCCGCGAAGTACGACGCCACCGGCTCGACGCCGACCGGATCGCGACCGCGCGCGCGTTCGAGCGCTTCGGCGGCTGCCGTCGGGGTCTCGGCGCGCTCGAGGCGGATCAAGCCGTCGTAGAGATCGACTTCGGCGCTACCGGGCGAGCGGACGCGGGCGTCGTCGAGCGCCAGCTCGGCAGCATCGAGATCACCGGCGTGGAAGTGCGCGACGGCCAGGTGGAGGTCTACGCCGCTGGTTTCCGGATCGAGGCGCTTCGCGTCGGCGAACGACGCCGACGCGTCCTCCCAGCGCCGGGTCTCGATCTGACACTTCCCGGTGAGATCGGCGAACTCGGCATCCTGCGGCTGCGCGGCGCGCAGCTCCGCGAGCAAGGGCAGCGCGTCGGCGCAGCGGCCGGCGTTGGCCAGCTCGTACGCCTGTGTTCGCACCGCGGCGGGATCATCCGCAGCCTGCGCCGAAGACGACGCGCCTCCGATGGCGATCGAGACGAGCCCGGCGAGCATCCACGACAGCGCGCGTCGCCGATGCGAACCGGAAGCGATCTTCATCGACGCCGGCCGACCGCCGCGAGTCCGCCGAGGCCGGTGAGCAGGAGAACGAGCGTCGTCGGCTCGGGCACCACCATCGCCACGACTTTCAGCGGAGGCATCACGACGTTGTTCCCCACGATCGGCAGCGGACCGGACGAGACGACGTAGCGCACCGGGAACGACGCAGACTCGCCGGGCTCGAGACCCCCGACGTTGACCGATCCGAAGAAGAAGTCCATCCCCGCGTGCGTGAAGCGCGCGATGTCGAGCAGGTTGCCGTCCAGGCCGACCTGGAGGTTCGGGAAGGCGCCCGGCAAGAAGCTGCCGATGAACGGCTCGAGCGCGACGCTCGAGAACATCAGCAACAGCGGGTCGGTGAACGACTCGGTCGTCATGTTGGTGAGCGTCCACAGCGAATCGGCGATGAACGGATCGCTCGCGCTCGGAACCGCGCCGCGGGCCTGCGGGTTCTGATGGACCGTCTGGAGCTCCTGCGTGAGCGTCAGCTCGTAGGCCGAAAGCCCCATACACGCACCGGTTGCGTTGAAGGCGCCGGCGCCGGCGCACAGGCGGCGGTTCTCCGGCGACACCGCGAAGTCGAAGTCCGGGCCGGCATTCGTGAAGCCGGTGTTGGACCCGCCGAGCGGGAACTGCAGTCGATCCACGTCGGACAGACCGAGCGCCGAAGCCTGAGGGGAGACCCCCGCAGCGACGATCGCCAGCAGCAGGGCCGGAAGCAGCCCGGCCACACGCGCAGAGACCCCACGCGCAAAGCGCAGGCAACACATCGTTCTTTGGTCCTTCATCTGGGTCGATCTCCTGTCTGCTCAGTATGGAAATCCAGCAGCAGCACGGACGTTCCCACCGGCGTCGCTGCGGGGAGCGCAGCGAGACCGTTTGCGTAGGAGTGGCCGTCGAAGGGTCGGTGGTGTCAGCGGTAGTTGAAGACGGTGACGAACGCGTGAGAAATCACGCGACGCGCACCCCCGCGGGAAGATCGCGGCTCTTCAGCTCGTACCGCTCTTCAGTTTGTACCGGATGGGAAGCCGCTTTACGCCGCCGACTAGAGCCGATGCGAGGCGTTGGATCGGGCCGGAGACCTCGATCTCCTCGATCCGCGGCAGCAGGTGGCGGTAGGCCACGGCGAGTTCGAGCCGCGCCACGTGCGAGCCCAGGCAGAAGTGCTCGCCGACGCCGAAGCCGAGATGATGGTTCGGGTTGCGGTCGATCCGGAACGCATCGCCGCCCTCGAACACTTCCTCGTCCCGGTTGGCGCTGGGGTAGAACAGTGCCAGCGCGTCACCTTCGCGAATCACTTTGTCGCGCAGCGGGAAGTCCACCGTGGCGGTGCGCCCGAAGTGGATGATCGGACTCGTGTAGCGAACCACCTCTTCGACGGCGGAATCGAGCAGACCCGGATCGCGCTGCAGCTTGCGCATCTCTTCGGGATGGTCGATGAACGCGAGCATCCCGCCGGTGGTACCGTTGCGCGTGGTCTCGTTGCCGGCGACGACGATGATCAGGCAGAACGTCAGGACGTCGATCTCCGGGATCCGCTCGCCGTCGACCTCTAGCTGCGCGAACAGCGAGATCAGGTCGTCGGCCGGCCGCTTGCGCTTCTCCTCGACGAGCTTCGCGAAGTAACCGAACAGTTCCGTCATCGCCGCCATCGCGGTCTCTTCCGGCGTCTTGCCGGCATCCCGGTATTCGGGGTCGCCGGCGCCGATCGTGCGGTTGGTCCAGTCGAAGAGCAGCGGCCAGTCCGGCTCCGGGACGCCCAGCAGCCACGCGATCACCGCGATCGGCAGGGGAGCCGACACCTCGCGGACGAAGTCGCACTCGCCGTACTCCCCCGGGCCGCTTTTCGACAGCAGCGCGTCGACGATGTCCGTGCCGATCCGTTCGATGTCGCCGTGGATCGCGCGCAGATAGCGCGGCGTGAAGCGCTTGCTGATCAGCTGGCGGTAGAGCCCGTGCTTCGGCGGATCGAGCTGGATCAGCGTCGGCGGGAACAGGTTCGGCTGCTCCGGCCGATGGTTCAGCACCAGCCGCGGTCCGTTCAGGAACTGCTCCGGCCGCTTGCCGATCGTCACGATGTCGGCGTGCTTGGTGATGCACCAGAACGGCTTGCCTTCGGTGCGATCGAACCAGTGCACGGGATCCTCGCGCCGCAAGCGCCTCCAGACCTCGTGCGGATAGCCATACGCCGCATAGTGATCCGGGTGGATCAGGTGGAAGTCCTCGGGCGGGAGAGCGGCGGCGGCCATGGTTCGATCCTCTGCCGGTCGATCGCGCGCCATCGTAGTGCGGGCGATCCGCGGCGGCATCGTGTTTGCGGAACGCTCGCGTGCCGTTTCTCGAAGCCCGCTACTCTCGTCGGCGTGCGCACGCTTCAACTGCTGACGGATTCCGTCCCGGGCGCCCCCGCCCTCGATACCGCCATCTCGCGCGCGCTGCTCGACGCGGTAGCCGAGGGCGCGCAGCCGGAGACGCTGCGTCTCTATCGACCCGACGACGTGCTTGCGTTCTCGGGCCTCGACACCGGCAGTCCGGGCTTTGCCGCCGCCGTCGCCGCGGCGCGCGGCGCGGGCTTCGCACCGGCGCTGCGACTCGCCGGCGGGCGCGCGGCCGTGTTCCATCTCGAGACGCTCGCCTTCGCGTGGGCCATCCCGACCCCGGAGCTGCGCGGCGGCATCGGCGAGCGCTTCGACGAGGCCGCGGCGTGGATGGCCGCGGCGCTGCGCCGGCTCGGCGTCGATGCGCGCGTCGGCGAGGTGCCGGGCGAATACTGCCCCGGCGCGCACAGCGTGAGCGCCGGCGGCCGGCGCAAGCTGATGGGCGTCGGGCAGCGCGTGGTGCGCGGCGCGGCACACGTCGGCGGTGTCCTCGTCGTGCGCGACAGCGCGCGCGTGCGCGCGGTGCTGGAGCCCGTGTATCGCGCACTCGAGCTGCCGTTCGATCCGGCCACCGCCGGCGCCGTCGAAGACGAGCTGCCGGGCGTCACGCGCGCCGATGTCGCGGACGCATTGCTCTTGGAGCTGCGCGCCCGCGGCTGGGCGCCGGAACCGGCGCCGCCCGGCGTCTTTGCGGACCTGCGCGCCCGCGCCGCCACCCACGAGCCCCGCTATCACGTCCCGCCCTCGGGATCCCGTCAACCAAGGGGCCGGGTTC
>CAYOHN010000160.1:0-8360 GCA_964403735.1 uncultured Spirochaetales bacterium
CTCTTAGCTGTTGTTGCTGAGCCGTATTCAGTGATACATGTAATGTATCAAAGACCCTTTCTTGACGTCAGCCTTCCTTCGCGAGGGCGCTGCCCCGGACGCGCTTGCCTCCGAACAGCCACGCGACGCCGACGCCGACCAGGTAGAGCAGGCACATCGGGACGGCGATCATGATCTGGCTGATGTAGTCGGGCGGCGTGATGATCGCGCCGAGGACGAAGATCATCAGCACGGCATACGGGAAGCCGCGCAGCAACCGCGGCACATCGACGATGCCGGCGATCGCCAGGAAGAACACGACGACCGGCAGCTCGAACGCGATCCCGAACGCCAGGAACATCCGGGTGGTCAGCGCGAAGACCTCGCGCATGCTCCAGGCCGGCTGCACGAAGTCCGCCTCGAACTCGGACAGGAACTCGAACATGAACGGGAACACGATCTGGTGGCCGAAGAACGCGCCCGTCAGGAACAGCAGCGTCGCGACCAGCACGAAGGGCACGGTCATGCGCTTCTCGCTCGGGTAGAGCCCCGGCGCGATGAACGACCACACCTGCCACAGCACGACCGGCAGCGCGAGCACGAAGCCGCCGAGCAGAGCGCCCTTCAGATACGTGAAGAAGATCTCCGTCGGCGCGATCGCCTGGAGACGGCTGCCGTCGGCGCCGAGCGCCTCGACGGCGGGCGCCAGCAGCGCGCGGAAAATCTCCTCTTTGAACACCCACGACGCCGCGAAGCCGACGGCGATGGCAAGCAGCGAGCGGATCAGCCGGCCGCGCAGCTCGGCCAGGTGCTCGGTCAGCGGCAGCCGGCTGTCATCCATGGACCGGGTCGGTCTCGGACTTGCGCGGTGCGGCGCCGGCATCTGCGGCCTCGCCTGCCTTCGGGGCGGGCGTGTCGGCGGCGGCATCCTCGGGGGTCGAAGACTCCGCGATCCCGGCCGCGGGCGGAGCGGACGGAAGCTTCTTTTCGGGCGGCGGCTCGACCGCTTCGTTGAACGTCGACCGGAGGTCGCTCGACGCGCGTCGGAACTCGTTCATCGCCTTGCCCAGCGAGCGGGCGAGCTCGGGCAGCTTGGTCGGCCCGAACACGATCAGGGCGACCACCAGGATCACCAGCAGCTCCGTCATCCCGATCCCGAACATGGCCACTCCGCGGCGTTTTGCAGGAACGCCGCGAACTTAGCGATCGGGACGCTCGGACGCCCAGCGGCGCGTCTCGCATCCCGATCTTCGCGCTCTTCCGGGTCCCGGAGAGCCGAGGAATCGACGCCGCGCAACCGGGTTCCCATCCTACGGAGGGCTGCGCTACGGAGGGCTGCGCTCGATGACCCAAGGCCTCGAGCTGACCGAGGACTTGCTCGATGACGTGGCACGCGCAACTGGCTCCGACCCACGGCTGATGGAGGAGCTGCCGGTCGGTTTCGATGCCGGGCAGCGCATGCGCCAGTCCGCTGTCACGCCAATAGACCTTGGGTGCCTTGACGAGGCGTTTCTTCAGGTTCGATAGTGGCCGCCGAGCGCGCGCGCCAGCGTCGTCTTCCCGACCTGGCGGGGGCCGAGGAGCGCGGCGGCGGACTGCGCTCTCAGGGCCGAACGAAGCCGTCGTTCCACGAGACGCGCCAGCATCGTCACGGAATATCAGGAATCGATTCCCGATTTGCAAGAATGAGGCACTTCGGCGGCTCGGAGCCAGAAGTCCGGATTCCACTCGATCTGCGCGATGCAGACCTCGACGAATTAGCGGAACCCCGCACGAACCTCTTCCCGAGCGGGGCAGCTGAAGATCGTCCGAGCGTCACGCAGCGACGAGAGCCCCACACGGACTCGCTCGGCCGCACGACAACGTTCAGCTTCAAATTCTTCCGCCGCCGCTCGTATGTGACGCATCCGGATGGCTCCAGCGAGCGCTTCGTCTTCGACCGCTCCGGCAACGTGATCCGCCACGAGACGGCACGCGGCATCATCCGTCGCTTCGAGTTCGAGCCGGGGACGCGGAACCGACTGGACCGGCGGGAATGCGGGTGGAGGGGATGTGCAGATTCCGACTCGTCAACCCCGCATCGCGTCGGCCTCCCAGTCGCCGTGAATCTCGATTCCTTCCGGCGGGGTACGGCCTGCCGCGTTAACCCACCGGTGGCGTTCTTCGAGGGCCGGCGTTCGAAATCGATCGCGCCGTGCCGCGAAGCTTGAGGCAAAACGACGAGAGCCGCCTCGCTCGCAGAGGAATCGCGACGGATCCAGCGATCGAAACACCGCGCGCAGGAGGAGCGGAACTCCGGTTCACTCCGGAGCGGAGGATCTTTGGAATTTCTTAAGACTTCCCGGATCGCCATCAATGCAATAAGGAACCGCGTCGACAATTCGAGAGGAGAATCGTGTTGAGGAGGGGATCTTTCGCGCGTCGCAGAACTGCGCGTCTCGGAACTCGGACTTCCGGCGGGCTGATGTTCGATCCCGCGGACGAGGGACGTGCCGCCGCGCACGCCGCGGCACTGCTCCAGGTTCGTCGCCGTCGTCCGCCGAACCTTGCTTCAGCGTCAGCGATTCTTGCAGCGGTCCTGACTCTGGCGGCGCCTTCCCCTATAACGGCTCAGGAATCCGTCCCCTCTCCGCGCGCCCTCGCGACGCGTGAGGTGTCGCTCTCGGCAGAAGCCCAAGCAGCCGTTTCCGTCGTCCTCGGCACCATGCGAACAGGCCGCGGATCCGCGGACTCGTCTCTGATTCTCCTTGCGCGCGAAGTCTCACGCACTCCCGATGTCGTCACGCGGGCATTGCTGGAGACGCGTGCTGGGCACGACGAGCGCGCGCGTGAGCTCTTGCGGGAACACTCGGATCGTGTCCGTGCGCTTCATTCGACGCCGAGAGAACGCGGCGCGGCGGGTCCGAGTGTCGAGACGGAGGCCTACCTGGCCGAGCTGATCGAGGCACTGGACGAATCTGCCGGCGAAGCTCGTCGGGATACGCGCGAGACCCGGCTCCTGGCATTGATGGAGCGAATTCGGAGCGGATCCCTTCCCGTGGCTCCGTCGACTCCGCCGACGAGGACGCCGACGTTCGTCTGGGTCGTGGGCGAAACCGATGCGCGGGCGCCGGACTCCGGAAGCGACGGAAGCGCGGAGGAACCTATCAGCGCCCGGGCGGACTCGGAATGATGCGCGCGCATACACTCGCGCTGGTAGGCACGTCGCTCCTTCTCAGCCTAGTGTTCTCGGCTTCTGCTCATGCGCAGGCGTCATCGTATCTCCAAGAAGAGCGGCCCGACGTGGTTCTTTCCGAGGAGATCCGCGAGCAGGCCGAACGTCTGGGGAACGATCCCGTCCGGATCTACGAGTTCGTCCGGAACGAGTTCGAGTACCAGGCCTACTACGGCCTTATGAAGGGCCCCGAGAGCACGCTCCGCGTCCGAGCCGGAAACGAGTACGACCTCTCGGCTCTTCTGGTGTCTTTGCTGCGCGCCGCCGGTGTCCAGGCGCGCTTCGTTCGCGGCAGGATCGAGCTATCCGATGCGCAAGCGGCCGCGTGGACGGGCGCGGTCTCCGGCGCCAGCGCTTGTGCGTTCTGGCGAAGGACGGAGCCGACCTCGTGGACCGGGGACGGCAACTGCGGGAGTTTGGGGACCGCTCCCACGGGTGTGACGCGTTCCGGAACCGATCGACGAGTGCAGCGTCTTCACGTCTGGGTGGAGGCGAAGGTGTCTCTCGCGCGCTACCGCGGCGTCGGAGCGATCGGGGCTGGGAGTGGCTGGTTGCCGCTCGATCCCTCGTTCAAGGAGTCCGATTGGATTTCCGATCCGGACGCCGACGTGCTCACACAAGATCCGCCGCCGGTCGTCTTCGACTACACGGGCGAAGAGGGGTACTACCGGCGAGTCGATCCCCGCCTCCCGCTCGAGATCTTCGTGGACCAGGTGATCGACTACCTGGCGCAGTCCGAGGCGGGCCGGAAGCTGGACGATATCCTCTTCCGCGGCTTGATTCGGCGCGTGGCTCCTGGAATTCTGCCGACTGCCCTGCCCTACGAGGTTCTCGCGAATCCATCGGCCGCCCGCAGCGCCTCGCTCGTCGCCCTCCATGAATCTCCCCTCTCGCCGTCCGAGGCGGCCGGGGTACTCGGAGCACGCGACTACCGGCCGCGCTGGCTCATCGTCGGCTGCGACGAAGGGCTCACGTGTCCCTACTCGCTGCCCGGCCCCGGCGGGGAACTCGGAGGCAGTTTCGTAGCCGAGGGATGGACGGCGGCGCTGGCAGGGCGTCGCGTGATTCTCTCGTTTCCGCCGACTCCGGATACTGCAGGGCTTGTCCCGAGCGCCGGCTACGATTGCGGTCTCGGAATCCGAACCCAGCCCACCTTCTGGATCGATGGGACACAAAATCCGCCGGAGCTGCCCCCGGCCCTCGGCAGCACACCCTTGGCGATCATCGATCCGAGCTCCGATCGGACTCCTTTGGTCTGCACGCCCCTCAACCTGCGAATCGAGGCGGTTCTTCCTCTGGGCGGCCGGGGTTCCCTGCCTGAAACGGACCGAATCGGAGCCACGTACAACATCGATGCGGGTGGGACATTCGCCTTGGCTTTGGATCCTCATACCGCCGGTCCACGCCAAGTGGCGAAGGCAGCCGACGAACTCGTCGAGGCCGTCCGCAGCTACCCACTCGCTCTCGAGGGCGACGTCGCGTTCGTCGACCTAAATCCGAATGGCGAGCGGGATGACGGGGAGCGCTACTTGGGCAGGGACTTCCAGGCCCAGGAGGCCCTGTTCGGGGGTCTCCTTCACCTGGCCGATGCCCGGTTCTTCGATCTCATGCGAAGCGGCGATCGTCTGGCGCGAGAGCTTCATCACCGGATGGAACTTCGATTTCCCAGTTCTGGGCTCGTGATCGGAGGAATCCGGCCGGTCAGCGTGATGGGCGCTCCAGCCGCTGTGATCTCCAACGAGCTCGTGATCGACGTACGGGGGAACCTAGCCGGCGATACGACTCGCTCGGGCTCGCTGGTTACCTTGCTAGAGCCGTGGCGCGAACTCGTCGGGCACCATGCCTCGGCGTCGGAACATGCCGTTTGGGAAGAAATTGCTGGTGTCGAGGCCGTCTCGACCGTGAAGGGGTTTCAGCTCGGCTTTGCGCTCGAGCAAGAACTCTTGGTCCTGCGAAGCTTCGAGGAGGCACAGAGCGAGATCAACGCGCGCTGTGGGACGCAGGTCTGCACGGGACTCGACCAGATCGCCTACTGCGAGATCCGCCGTTCCTTCGGTGTCGGACCACGTGCGCAGTTGTGGGATGGTTCTTGCGGCTCAACGGCACCCGGCCTCCCGACGCAGGAGCTTCGGATACTCGCCTGCGCAAACCATAAGCATCTCAATTGGCAAGGATTTGTCTTCTACGAGTTCTCTGCGAGTGGCAGTCGTCTGGAGCAGTTTTTCGCAATCCAGCCCACCGGATCGGGAACCCTGCCCGTCTGCGCCTCCTCGTCGTCATCCGCGGCAGTCTCCGTCGACGGCCCAACCTACGGCGGTGGCTTCGTCGCTGGCTTAGATCCTTTCTTGCCGCTCGGTTTCGACATCACGTTGCCTCCTCCCCCTCAGGTGATCTTCCCCAGCGGTGAATCGTTCGCTGGCCTCGATCGCTTCGTCTTCTCCGTCAACTCGGAGTTCGGGAATCTGGTCACCGCGGGGGATCCCGTGAGCGTGGTGACGGGCAACAATCAACACACGGAGCTCGATCTCCAGATCGCCGGCCGCGCCGGGCACGATCTCCAGCTCCTGCGCTCGTACAACTCGCGCCTGAACTACGACGGCCCGCTCGGCTACGGATGGACCCACACGCTCGATCAGCACCTCCAGCGCTTCCCCGGCGAGGATCCCGCCGACCCGAACGACGACTTCGTGTTCTGGAGGACGGAGCAGGGCAACGAGGTCCGATTCGATCAGACTGCGGACGGGCTCGTCCCGGAGGTCGGCGTGTACCACCGCCTGGTGCGCGAGTCCGACGACACCTACACGCTGACGCTCAAGCAGGGTGGCGTGATGCGCTTCGCCTCGGATGATCCGGAGGGACGCGCAAATCTGCTCGAGCTGAGCGACCGTAGCGGCAACCGGATCCGGGCGCTCTACACCGGCGGCCGCCTCAGCTCGGTTCTCGACACCGCCGGCCGCTCCCTCGTGTTCAGCTACGACGGCGCGGGCAGGCTCGAGGAGATTCGCGACTGGACCGGACGCCGTTGGCGCTACGAGGTCGACGGCAACGGCGATCTCGTGTCGTTCATGGACCCCGAGCAGGTGCTCCTCGATCAGGCCACGCCCGGGAGCGGCAGGCGGACCCGCTACACCTACGACAGCGGCAGCAGCGACGAGGCGCTGAACCACAACCTCCGCTGCTGGATCCGCGCGGCTGCGGGCCGGCCGCCGGCAGAGGGCGTCCCGGACCTATGTGGCCCCGACGCGCGCGGCCACACGTGGATGCACTTCTCGTACGCGCCGACGGATTCGGTGGCGTCCCATACGGACTCGCTCGGCCGCACGACGACCTTCAGCTTCAACTTCTTCCGCCGCCGCTCGTATGTGACGCATCCGGATGGCTCCAGCGAGCGCTTCGTCTTCGACCGCTCTGGCAACGTGATCCGCCACGAGACGGCACGCGGCGCCATCCGTCGCTTCGAGTTCGAGCCGGGGACGCGGAACAAGGTGAAGGAATGGGACGGAGACGGCAATCTGACCCTCGCTACCTTCGACGAGCGAGGAGACCTCCGTTCCCGGACCGACCGCCTCGGGAACGTCGAAACCTGGACCTATGACGAGTTCGGGCAGCCCACCACGCACGTCGACCGGCGCAGCAACCAGCGGCGCTGGGAGTACGAGGCCAGCGCCCGGGCCCTGCTGCTCCGAGAGTTCGCCACGGTCGATGGGGCCGAGACGCTGCTGCGGAAGCACACGTACGATTTCTTCGGCAATCGGAGTTCCACGACATCCTTCGCGCAGCCCGGACAGGCGGAACCGAGGCTGACCCAGTTCTTCTACGGGCATCCGTCGACGTCCCTGACGCGGCTCGTCGACGCCGAGGGCGCCGTGACCCGAATCTTTCCGGATGCGCTCGGTCGTCCGGCTCGCGAAGAACGGACACGCACGACGGCGAGCGGTGCCCTGGAGACGGTCGTCACCAAGCGCTGCTACGACGCGCTCGATCGCGTCCGCCGCGAGGTCGATCCTGCCGGCACCGTGCGGCGCGCGGCACTGGATGCCGACGGACTCGTGGTGGCTCGGGCGACGCTGCCGGCGTCCGAGATTCCCGGAGACCCGTGCGGCGCCGTGCCACCCGGCGGAATCGACGAACTGCGCTTCTACGATGCGTTCGGCCGGCTCGTCGAGTCGCGGGATGCGCTCGGGAACGCGACGCGCTTCGACTACGACGCGCGGGATCGCCTCATCGAGCGCGTGCTGCCGAGCGGTAGTACGGAGCGTCTCGAACTCGACGGCGTCGGAAACGTGACGGCGATGACGGACGCCTCGGGCCGGACCGTGCGCTCCGACTACGACGCGGAGAACCGCCTGGTGCGCCTCGTCGATCCGCTCGGCCGCGAGGTGCGGATGGAGTACGATGCCGAAGGGCGCGAGATCCGGCGCTGGGGACCGGCGGCGCGGACCGGCAGTACTCCGGACGAGATTCGGCTGGTCTTCGAGGCGCTCGAGATCGACGCGGCGGGCAACGTGCTGCGCTTCCTCAACGCGGCGGGACACGAGATGGAGCAGGAGTTCGACGAGCTCGGCCGGCTGCGCGCGCGGGAGGGTCCCGTGGGCCTCCCGGAGAGCGTCCGCACCGAGTTCCTCTACGACCTGCTCGGCGCGCAGATCGACAAGATCGATGGCGAGGGGGAGTCCACGCAGATCGGGTACGACCGCGTGGGCCGGGTCGTGCAGCAGACCGACGCCCTCGCTCGCTCGGCAACGTTCGAGTACGACGAACTCGGCAATGTCGTAGCGACGACCGACGCGGCGGGCCTGCGCATGGAGCTCGAGTACGACGCGCGCGGCCTCCTGCTGCGCCGCAGCGGGCCCGGCGTCGACGATCGCTACACGTACGACGCGCGCGGGCGGCTGGCGACCGCGACCAACGCCGTCAGCTCCCACCGCTTCGCCTATGACGCGATGGACCGGATGATCGAGCACTTCGGCTCGCTGATGGGGACGGCGCGGATGGTCTACGAGGAGGACGGCCGCGAGAAGCAGTTGGTCTACCCGATGCCGCCCGGCTCGGGCCTCACGAACGCGCCGGTGACCACGTTCCAGTACGACCCGGCGGGCCGCGTGACCTCGATCCACGACACCGGCACCTTCGCCGCCCCCGGCCAGGACCGGATGTGGTCGTGGGG
>CAYOHN010000161.1:0-8289 GCA_964403735.1 uncultured Spirochaetales bacterium
ACGGGAAAAGTTGACGAACGAACCCGGCCCCTTGGTTGACGCCGTCAGATCCGCAGCACGATCTTGCCGAAGTGCTCGCTGGCCTTCATCGCGCGATGGGCATCGGCGACCGCCTCGAGCGGGAGCACGCGATCGATGACGGGACGAAGCTTGCCGGCCTCGAGGTCCGCCCCGAAGCGCTGCTGGAAGCCGGCGATGATCGCTGCCTTGTCCTCGGCGGGACGCGACCGCAGCGTCGAGCCGATCACCGAGAGCCGCCGGGCGAGCAGCGCTGCGAGCGACAGCTCGGCCTTCACGCCGCCCATCAGCCCGATCAGCACGAGCCTTCCCCCGATCGAGAGTGACTTCAGATTGTCCGCCAGATAGGCGGCGCCAATGGGATCCAGCACCACCTCGACGCCGCGCCCTCCCGTGGCGTCGCGCACCCGGTCCGCGAAGGAATCGTTCCGATAGTTCACGGCGAGATCCGCTCCGAGGTCCCGGCAGCGCTGGCACTTGCCGTCGGAGCCTGCCGTCACGTAGACGTGCGCGCCCGCGGCTTTACAAAGCTGGATCGCCGCGGTCCCGACGCCGCTCCCACCGCCGTGGATCAGCGCCGTCCCGCCCGCGGTGAGCCCCCCGAGCTCGAAGAGGTTCAGATACGCGGTGAGGAACACCTCGGGCACCGCGGCGGCCTGTTCGAGCGGGAGGGACTCGGGGACCGGCATCACGGAGCCCGCGTCTACGACGACTTCTTCGGCGTATCCGCCGCCCGTCAGCAGCGCCATGACGCGATCCCCGGCGCGCCAGCCGGAGACCCCGTCGCCGAGTTCGCTGACCGTGCCGGCGCACTCGAGGCCGAGGATCGGAGACGCGCCCGGCGGCGGCGGATACATCCCCTGGCGCTGCAGCAGATCCGCCCGATTCACGGCGGTCGCGACGACGCGGATCCGGAGCGCGCCGCTGGCGATCGCCGGCGGCGGCGCCTCGCCGATGCGCAGCACGCTCTCGTCCCCGGGCCCTTCGGTCAAGACCGCCTTCACGGAAGCCGAAGCTAACGGAGGATCGGCTTCATCGCCCCCGCCGGGAGAACCCTGCCCTTTGAGCGAGCTCGGCCTCGTCGCACCGCTCGGCGCTCTCGTCGTCCTCGCGTTCGTGTACCTGCAGCGCCTCTCGGAAGGACCTGCGACGACGGCCTGGGGCGCGGCGTGGCTCTCGCTGTATGCGGCCGGTGTGATCAGCGCGCTGTCGGATCCGCCGATCCCCCTCGCGCTGATCGGACCCGTGTTCGGCTCGCTGTTTCCGGCCCTACTGCTCGCCGGCTCGTTGACCCTCGGTCGACCGCGGCTCGTCGCGTGGCCGATCGCTGCCGGACTCTCGATCGGAGTCGTGCGCGCGGGCCTGCTCGCCGCGGGCCACGTCGATCTGAGCTTTGCGATCGCCGTGCCGCTCGAGCTGCCGCTCTCGCTGGGCGCGGCTGCTGCCGCGTTCCGCACCGCACGCGGGCGACCGCGCTCGTTCCCGGAACAGTTGATGGGTCCCGCGCTCGCGCTGTTGGCCCTGGTCAACGCCGCCGATCCCCTCGCGAGACTGATGGACCTCTCGATGGTTCCCCTGGTGCTGTGCTGGCTCACGGCCTCGCTCGCGGTCGCGCTGCTCCAGGTGATGACTTTCATCGAGCGCATCCGGGAGCGGGAACGGAGACTGCTCGCAGAACGGGAGCTCCTGCACCGGGTGGCGCGCATGGCGGCGTCCGATCCGCACGAAACGCGAGAAGCGCTGGAAGAAGTCGTCCAGGTCGTCGCATCGCTCGCGGACTTCGATGGGTTCGGGATCTGGCCGCTCGACGCGGACGGAACGCATCTGCGCTGCGCGGCGAGACTGCGCCGGATCGATGAGATTCAGGATCCGTTGTCCCGCGTTCCGATCGACGACCCACTGGTCCGTCGCGCATTCCGCACGGAGGAACCCGTCTCGATCGTCGATCTGCGCGCCGAGGGAGACCTGCTGCGTCGGCGTGCCGAGAAGTGGCGCATCGCCGAAACCGCAGTCGCTCCGCTGCGAGCCAGCGGCCGGCCGCTCGGCGCCATCTTCGCCGCGCGCAGACCAGGCCATCCCTTCGAAGCGAGCGACCGCCGCCTGCTGGCGACGCTCGCGCAGGAAATCGCGCTCGTGCTCGCGCATGCAGAAGCGCTCGGGCAGCGTGCGCAGCAGGCGAGTGCTCTCGACGACGAACGACGCACGTTGCGCGCGCTGATCGAAGCCGTTCCCGCCGGGATCCTGCTGGCGGACCGCGACGGACGCATCACGATGCTTTCCCGGCTCGGTGCGGATCAGTACAGGCTGGGCGACCCCGAGCTGTGGATCCGGCGTTCGACGCGCGACGCGTTCGCGCACTTCGCGCGGCACCTGGAGCCCGAGGACGCGATCCGCCTCTCGGAGCGTTTCGCCGCCGGCCCGCTCGACGACGGCGCGTTCGAGCTGCGCTTCGTGGAGCCCGCGGAGCGCGTGCTCGAGATCTCGCTGCGCGAGCTGCGCTCCGGCGATGGCAGGGCAGCGCGGCAGCTCTGGGTGAGCCGAGACGTCACGGAGAACCGCCGAGCCGCCGCGGCGGCCGGATCCGACGACGACGAAAAACCGCTCCCCGAGATCGACGCACAGACAGAGAGATAGGCCACCGAGTCGACACGGGGGGCGGCGTTCCGGGCCCGGCTGGTGGCGGGCGGTCGCGCCCCGACCGCTGGCGATCGCGTTCCGATCGGGGACCATCGGGGCCGTCGGTGACAACCAGGCGGACGGCTGGCTCCGCCGGCGGGCTGCGTGCCGACCGAGCTGCCGACGCCGGGGAGACACGCCATCGCTCGACTTCGCGGATCCAGATCTGCTCGCGGCGACGTCGGGCGGTGGGGCCGGACCTTCGCGTGGCTGCTGGCCCTGGTGCTGCTCGGAACCACGACCGGACGCGCCGAGACCGGCGACCCGCGCCGGACCCAGGCCGCGCGGCTCGCCGGCGAGGGTCGCTGTGCGGCCGCACTGACGCTCGCCGAGGAGTTGCGCGCGGAGGGAACCATCGATCCGGATCTGCTGCTGGTCGAGGCCCACTGCGCAGCGCAGCTCCGCCGCTACCAGCAGGCGGTCGATGTGCTGCGAACCGTGTTGCGCCGCGAGCCAGCGCATGCGGAAGCCCGGCTGCGGCTCGCGATCGCGCTCTACCACCTGGGCGACTTCGATGCGGCCCAGCGTGAGCTCGACGCCGCCGAACACGAACTCGGCGAACCGCACGCCGAGGCGTTGTTGTACCGCGGACTGCTGCACCTCGAAGACCGACGGGGGCGGGAGGCCGCCGAGGCGCTCGAACGCGCGCGGGCGCGCGATCCCCGCACCGTCGAGCCGGTGGCGTCGTACTACGCGGCGCTCTCGTGGCTGCAGGCACGCGACCGGGCGCGTGCCGACGCCGCCATCGAACGCGTGTTGCGCGACTGGCCGGAGACCGCGTGGGCCGCGCAGGCCGAGCGGCTGCGGGAACGCCTCGAGGAGCAACGGCTGCGGCGCTGGGTGCGCATCCGGGGCGGCTTCGAGTACGACGACAACGTCGTCCTGCAGGGCGGCGGCGTCCCGCTCCCGGACGAGATCTCGAGTGCGCGGGACGTCCGCGGGACATGGTCGGGAGAAGCGGGCGCGGAACTGCTGCGGGGCGAGCGCTGGTCGGTCGGGCTGCTCGGCGGCTACAGCGGCAACGCGAACGCCGACATCACGTCCTTCGATACGCACTATCCCGTGTTGGCGCTGTGGCTCGACCGCCAGCTCGACGACGCAACGACGCTTCGGCTCGCGCTCGATGGCGGTCATGCCTGGGTCGATGGCGATTCGTTCTTCGCGACGGGGCGCGCGAGCCTCTCCGCGGTGCGCGCGTGGGAGTCGGCCGGCGCGAGCGAACTCTACGTCCAATTGCGCATCGACGAATACTTCGAGAACGGCGACGACATCCCGGATGGCACCGGTACCGCGGGCGCCCCTTGCCCGGAGCCGCCGCCCGGCGCCACGATCGCCACCTGCGGCCCGCCCGGCGTGAACGAGCGCCGCGAACGCAATCGCGACGGACGCTCCGCGGTGGTGGGCGTGCGCCACACGTTCGGGATCCCGATGCTTCGGAGCACGTTCCATGCCGGATACGAGTTCGAGCGCTTCGACGCGAGTGGCACCGAGTACTCGCACGTCGCGCACTCGCTGTTGGGCGGTGTGGGGATCGCGCTGCCGCTCGAGTTCTCGCTGGACGTCTCCGGCGTCGTCACGTGGCGCCCGTTCGACGAGTCCAGCACGTTCCCGGATCC
Source organism: uncultured Spirochaetales bacterium (assembly GCA_964403735.1). Classification (GTDB taxonomy): domain Bacteria; phylum Myxococcota_A; class UBA9160; order UBA9160; family PR03; genus CAADGG01. The sequence goes on from CAYOHN010000161.1 coordinate 4,311, forward strand.
GCCCGAGCCGTTCTTCGACACCGAGTTCGCCGTCGCCAATGGGGATCGAGACGAGCGCTATGCGGCCGTCGCGATCTCGCTAGCCCGACCGCTCGGTCGCGGCTTGACGGCCTCCGCAGGCTGGCGCCGGGAGCGGAACCACTCCAACGTCGAGGTCTTCGACTACGGTCAAGAGGTGCTCGGGGTGTACCTGACCTGGGCCTGGGGGCACTAACGATGGAGGAGCACGCAAGCTCCGTGGAGGAGACCGTGAGATCGCAGCTCGCATCGACGTCCGGCCTCACGGGGAATCTGCGTGACGGGGAATCCGCGATGACCTCCGCGACGACTCTCGGCGCCTGGCCTCGGCGTCTCGCGATCGGGCTGGCCGGAGCGGTCGCGGCGGTCCTGATGGCCCCGGGCACGGCGGCCATCGCTGCCCCAGCGGGAGATTCGTCGACCGAAACGAACACCTGGCAGGTCGCGCCGGCAGGGGCATGCGCGCGGGCTGATGCCCGCGATCCGTGCTCCGAAGGCCAGTGCAGCAGTGACCGGGCCCCCGTCCGCAGCCGCTTCGATGCGGCCGATGTCGCCAGTGTCGGGCTCGAACGGGAACGAGGTGGAGCCGCGCCGCCCGAGCCGATCGCGTTCGGCGGCCCCGGCCCGTGCGCGGACCCGAGCACGCCGTGTGGCCAGACCCCGGTCGGACGGGTTGCCAGCGGAGGATCCTCCCCGGGACCCCCGCCGACGGGCGTCATCGAGCAGCCAGGGACCCCCGGAACCCTTCCCGGCACCCTACCCGGACTTCCGTGACCGCTCTCGAACCGCAGCTCGATGCCCGCGGGGGATCACCCGTCGGTGCGAAGACGAGGCAGCGCCAGCGACCGAGTAACGTCGCCACCCGCGGGGGCGAAACGGAACCCGTACCCGGGGCAACCCAAGAGAGACGATGAGAGAAACGCCGGAAGCCCCTGGCGCCGAGCGCTCGACGGGCGACGAACAGTTGCTCGATGGCATCCGGGCCCGCGACAGCGCAGCGTTGCGGTTGCTGTTCCAGCGCTACCACCGGCGGGTCTTTCACTTCGTGCTGCGCAGGCTCGGGGATCCGGGCCTGGCCGAGGAGGTCGTCGCCGACGTGTTCTTCGAAGTGTGGCGCAGCATCGATCACTTCGCCGGGGCGTCGCGCCCGTCGACGTGGATCTATGGCATCGCGCACTTCAAGTCCGCGAGCGCGCATCGCGACCGGGCGCGATACAAACGCGCTTCCGTCGTGCCGACCAACGTGGAGTCGCTCCACCGCGTGGCGGACGAGCGTGATGCGGGCGAACGCATGGACGCGCGAGAGGAGCTCCGCATCGTCCATCGCGTGCTGTCGTCGTTGCCGGAAGACCAGCGCACCGTGCTGGAACTCGCGGTGATCGAGGGCCTGCCATACGACCAGATCGCCGAACGGCTCGGGCTGCCGGAAGGAACGATCAAGACCCGTGTTTCCCGAGCGCGCGGTAAGCTCCGGAGAGGGTTCGATCGGTTCGGCATCGAGAAGGATCGAGGATGAGCGAGCACACCGATCCGAGCTGCCCTCCGCGGATCCTCGAGTGGATCGCGTGGTATCCGGACGGCGGCCTCACCGACGCCCAGCGCGGAGCCGTCGAAGGGCATGCTGCGGACTGCGCGTCGTGTCGCGAAGAGCTGGCGATCCTGACCGAGCGTGCGGACACGAGCGCAGCCCCGGCGGATCCCGATCAGTTGTTCGGGGAGGTGCTCGCGCGCATCGAGACGAGGACCACGGACGAGCGACTGGGACGAGCTGTACCGGGATCCGAGCGGGCAGCAGCGCGACCACTTCGGCGCGCGCCGGCGTGGCGTCGGCGAGGTCTTTCGTGGCGGCACCGCAGCGCCGTCGTCGCCGTGGGATTCGGGCTCGTCGCGTTCGCTGGCGCCCTGGGCTGGCTGGGGCGCGACTGGGTCCGGCCCGTCTTCGACGCCGGCGTCGGAGAGATCTACCGGACGGCGAGCGAGGCCGCGCCGACGGCCGGCGCCGGAGTCGCGCTCGATGTCGTGTTCCGGAGCGAGACCTCGGCCGAGCGCATCCACAGCGTCCTGCGTGGACTCGGCGCCACCATCGCGACGGGGCCCACGGAACTCGGTCGCTATCGGCTTCTGCTTCCGCCGGGCTCGGATCCACGAGCGGCCGCGGCGTTGTTGCGCGCCGAGGGAACCGGCATCGCCTCGTATGCCGAGCCCGTGCCCTAGTGCCCGGTCTCGGACGCTCGCCTGCATTCGTGCGCTCGTCCGGCTTCGCGAGCGCGGCCGTCCTGCTGTTCGGACTCGTCTGTGGAGGGTTCGAGGCTCGCGCCGCGTCGCCGGTCCGCGCGACGGCGATCGCGACCGCCGACGACGCGGGCTGCGAACCGATCGCCGCAGAGGATGCCGTGTTCGTCAGCTCGCGAGCGGAGCCGGGTGTCGTGCCCTCGCAGCCCGCGACCGAGAGCGCCGGACCCGGCGAGATCGTGCCGCTGCCCGCCGGAGCGAATGGAGCCAATGGATCGACCGGTTCGACCGGTTCGCCGCGGGACAGCGAAGTCGCCGGCCAGGCACTGCTGGTGTTGCCGAAGGGCGCCGACGGTACGGTCCCGACCGATTTCGAGTTGGCGCCCGGCGCGACGGTGGCGGCTTCGTTCTTCAGCCCGGTGCTGTGCGCGACCGTGGTCCGCGTCATCGGTCCGCCGGACCGCGACCCAGCGGCGCTCGTCGCCCGGGCACCGGACGGCGCCGTGACCGTACCGAACCACATCTATGTCGCGGCGCAGGCCGAGGTGCGAACCACCTCCCCGAGTGCCATCTCTGGAGACGATCCGTATCGATCGCTTCAGTGGGGCCTCGACCGGGCGGATGCCGCTCGCGCTTGGTCCGTCGCAAACGGGAGCGGCGCGCGGATCGCTCTGCTCGACTCCGCGCCGGAGACCGCTCACCGAGATCTCGACGGTGTGCGCGTCGTCTCCATTCCGGGCGAGCCAGCTCCAGCGCCGGCGCTCCACGGCTCGCTGATGGCCGGCGTGACCAGCGCCGTGGCCGGCAACGAGTTCGGCATCGCCGGCGTCGCCCCGGGAGCCGAGCTGCTGGCGATTCCGGTGTGCCGGGCGGCGACTGCCACGGGCGGCGGGGACGAGTGCGCGTTGTTCGAGCTGCTGCGCGGCGTAGACATTGCCTGGGAGCAGCGGGCGCAGGTCCTCAACCTGTCTCTGGTCGGGCCGCCGAACGCGCTGTTGCGCCGCGCGATGGACCGGATGGACGGGCTCGGCGTCGTCGTCGTCGCTGCAGCGGGAAACGAGGCCGTCGCCGAGCCCCGCTACCCGGCCGCGTACCCGTCTGTCATCGGTGTGGGTGCCCTCGACCGAACCGGCCGGGCCTATGCCCGCGGCAACCGGGGTCCAGCCGTCGAGGTGCTGGCGCCGGGCGTCGAGATCCTCTCGACGGTGCCCGGCGGCCGCTTCGCCTTCGGCGACGGCACGAGTCTTGCGGCCGCACACGTCACCGGCGTCTTGGCGCTCGCGATCGCGGCGAGCGGCGATCCGCTCGCGGCACGAGCGGCGTTCTTCAGGGCGGCCCAGGCGCGCACGGGCTCACCGGGCAACGAGCCCGCGCCGCTGCCGACGGCGTGCGCCGTACTCGCGATCCTCGAGAAACCCTGCTCCTGAACGGACCCTGGGTCGTCACTTCACCGAGCCGGTCGGGATCTCGCGGAACGGCTTGTCCTTGTCGACGCGGATCTCCGGCGGCAACCGCAGTACGCGCTCGGCGATGATGTTCTTCAGGATCTCGTCGGTGCCGCCGGCGATGCGCAGACCGGGGGTTCCGAGGTACATCCCCTGCCACAGCGCCTCCTGCGGCACGATGCTCTCGTCGTCGGCGCCACCCATCGCTCCCTGGAGCTCGAGCGCGAAGTGGGCCATCTCCTGGCCCATCGGCGCGCCGATCGCCTTGCCGATGGAGCCCTCCG
>CAYOHN010000162.1:0-8284 GCA_964403735.1 uncultured Spirochaetales bacterium
GCGCCTTCACGCAGGCCGCCTGCAGCGTGCCGCGGATCTTGTTGACGACGAGCGTGGCGAGCGCCTCGCCCTCGACCTCTTCCGCGACGATCAGCAGCGGCTTGCCTTGCCGCGCCACCTGCTCGAGGATCGGCAGGAGATCCTTCATGTTCGAGATCTTCTTCTCGTTGAGCAGGATCAGCGCGTCGTCGAGCACGACCTCCATGCGCTGCGGGTCGGTCACGAAGTACGGCGAGAGGTAGCCCCGATCGAACTGCATGCCCTCGACGACCTCGAGGGTCGACTCCATGGACTTGGCTTCCTCGACCGTGATGACGCCTTCCTTGCCGACCTTCTCCATCGCCTCGGCGAGCATCTTGCCGATGGCCGCGTCGCCGTTGGCGGAGACGGTGCCGACCTGCGCGATCTCGTCGCTGTTCCGCGTCGGCTTGGAGAGCTTCTTCAGCTCTTCGGTCATCGCCGTGACGGCCTTGTCGATGCCGCGCTTCAGCTCCATCGGGTTCACGCCGGCGGCGACGAGCTTGCTGCCCTCGCGGAAGATCGCCTGCGCGAGCACGGTGGCGGTGGTGGTGCCGTCGCCAGCGGTGTCCGAGGTCTTGCTGGCGACCTCCTTCACCATCTGCGCGCCCATGTTCTCGAACTTGTCCTCGAACTCGATCTCCTTGGCGACGGTGACGCCGTCCTTGGTGACCGTGGGAGCGCCCCAGCTCTTTTCGATGATGACGTTGCGACCCTTCGGGCCGAGGGTCACGCGAACGGCGTTCGCGAGACCGTTGACGCCTGCCAGCATTTTGGCGCGGGCGTCCTGGTGGTAGCGGATTTCCTTGGCGGCCATGATTCTCTCTTCCCTCCCTTTCAGCCGATGATCGCGAGGACGTCGTCTTCGCGGATGATGATGTGATCGTCGCCTTCCAGCTTGACGTCGGTGCCGGCGTACTTGCTGAACAGGATCTTGTCGCCGGTCTTCACGTCGAGCGGGCGCACCTTCCCGTCGTCGAGCAGCTTGCCGCCGCCGACGGCGATGACCCGCCCTTCCTGCGGCTTCTCCTTGGCGGTGTCGGGGATGATGATCCCGCCCTTCGTGGTGGTTTCCTCGTCGATGCGCTTGACGAGGATGCGATCGTGCAGAGGTCGGATCTTCATGGACGGACTCTCCTTCTTCGACGGCCGTCCAGAGAAGGACGGGCCGCCCGCTGGGTTGGATCCGGCAGCGTTCGAATCAACTGTGTGGTGGACGGCCGGAAAGCGGCCGATCCGATGCCGGGGGTGGATAAGCACCCCGTGGCGGCCGTCAAGCGCTGACCGGAGCCTCCGAGCAGAAGTCTCGAAGTCGTCGGGCGGGACCCCAAGGGGAGACAGCGTGACGGACGGCCGGGGAGTCGGACTCGGGCCGGCGCGGCGGCAGATCGACCACTCGCTCCGACCGTCGAGACCACGAACAAGTTGACGAACGAACCCGGCCCCTTGGTTGACGGCCCGTTGGTTGACGGCCCGTTGGTTCGCGGGTCAGGGGGCGGGGGTGAGTTCGAGGAGGACGCCGGGAGCGCCGGGGGGAGCGGGATCGGCGGCGAGCAGGTGGGTCGACGGGGCGCCGTACTCGGCGGTGGCGATCGCGCGCACGGACTCGGCGCGCGCGCGGGCGAGCGCGGTGAGGCGCTCGTCGGGGACGTCGATGGCGGCGATGTAGCGCTCGAGCATCGCCGCGTCCTCGGCGTCGAGTTCGCCGGGCTCGCCGCGACCTCGCTCCTCGAGCGCGCCGGTGAGGCGACGGCGCTGCAGGAAGCCGGCGCCGTCGTCGAGCTCCGGAAGTCCGTCGCCGCTCTCGACTCGCTCGATCAGGATCTGCTCGGCGACGCGGGGGCGATCGTCGGGTCCCGTGCGACCGCGCAGCTTCAACGCCAACTCCGGCCGCTCGGACAGCAACTTCACGAGGCCCTCGTAGCGTTCCCCCTGGCCCGGCTCCGGTTCGGTCGCGCCGGGGGCCGCGGCGATCGGCGCGATGCCGGCGCCGTCGCCGCCGAACAGCCCGCCGACACCCGAGGCGACCGACCCGAGCATCTTGAGCGGCGACGTGATCGCGCCGATCAGCGCCTGCCGCAGCGCCCCGGCGACGATCGTGGCAACACCCGTTCGTGTCCCCGTCTCGTCCACGGAGACCGGAATCGACAGCGAGATGTTGCCCGTCGGGTCGCGCAGCAGCGCCAGCGCGAGATCCAGCGGGACGCCGAAGCGCTTCTCGAAATCGCCGGGATCCTGGCTGGAGACCTCGAGATCGCCGAGCACGATCCGGTTCTTGGCGTCATAGCGAGCACCGCGGACCCGGAGGTTCGTCTTCAGCGACGCGTCGCCGGCGATGCGGTAGCCGGCCGCCTGGTTCGCGTACGGGTTGAACGGCGCCAGTGCCAGTCCCTTCAGATCGAGCTTCGCCTCACCGGTGTCGCCGTCGAGAGAGCCCGTGAGCTCGAAGCGACCGCCGGCCGCCGACGCGCCGGTGGCGCGCAGTGAGCGGGCCACGCGCTCCGGGAAGCGCAGCCCCTCGGCTCGCACCACCACGGCGCGCAGCCGGCCACTGTAGGCTGGCTGGACCTTCTGGTCCTCGAAGTGGATCGACTCGGCATCGAGTCCGAGCTTCCCGAGCGTGATCGACGTGGCCTCGGCGCCGGGAGTCGACGCAAACTCCTCGATCGCCACCTGGAGGCCGTCGATGCCGCCGCCCTGCGGCCGCTCGCCGCGCGCATCCTCGAAGCGGACCGCACTGTCGTCGAGCGCGAGCGATCCCAACGTGACGGTCGTGCCGCCGTCCGTCGTGCGCACGGCGAGCGAATCCGCCGTGACGTCGAGCCCCTCGATCGTCGCGCCCAGCGGACCGCTACCGCCTCGGCGATCCGCGAAGCGGAGCTTTCCGCCTTCGAGCTCCACGCGCTCGACGTCGACCTCGAGCGGTGCGCTCGCCGTCGGCTCGGTCTCTGCTCTCTCGGCTTCTGCGACCTCGGCTTCCGCCGTCTCGGGCTCCGCTGCATCGGGCCCCTCGGTACCCGGCTCCTCGGCGTCCGCTTCCAATGTCGCCGGCGCCGCCTCCGCGCTCTCGACGCCGAGCAGCGCGTCGAGCAGCGGCGTCGGCGGCGTATACGAGACGACCGGCTCGATGAGCCGCACGCGTTCGAGATCCACGCGCGTCGCGCCCGGCGGTACGCCCTCCTCGGCGATCGGGACCCGAACGTTCCGGATTGCTACCTCGAGCGCCTGCCAGCCGAGTCCGACTTCTTGGCCCTTCGGATCGCCGAGCTCCAGCGCTCGCAGCGACACCGGTCCGGAAAGCTGGATCCCCGGCGGTCCAGCGGCCGTCTTGGCCAGGCGAGCCAGCACCTGCAGGTCGCCGCTCGACTTCGCCGATCGCAACCACGGCGCGAACTCCGGCATCGCCCCCAACAGCAGCGGCGGAAACGGCAGCTCCTGCCAGGCGAGCTTGCCTTCGTAGCTCGGCGGCAGCACACCCACTTGCCCGTCGACGGCGAAACTCCCGTCGCCGATCTCGAGCGTCAGCGCGAGCGGAAACCGTTCTCCTTCGGTTGCGGTCACGTCCTCGGCCGTGAGCGTGATCGCCACGCGCAGCGGACCGGCCTCGGTGATCCAGACGAACTCCGCCCGCTCGATGGCGATCCGCTCGACGCGGTAGCTGGGCGATGCCGATGCTTCGGACGGTGCCGGCGCCTCGACGGGCGCCTGCGCCGGAGCGGCCGGGGCGGCATCGCTCTCTCGGAACACGAAATCGCGTCGGATGCGCAACACCGGACCGTCGATTCCGACACTTCCGAGAGACAGATCGGCACCGCGTGCCTCGATCGCTTCGAGCGACAGCTCCTCGAGTCCGAAATTCACGAGCACGACGTCGGCCGCCTCGTCAATGATGCGCACGCCGGGGCCGCGCAGCGCGAGGCGCTCGACCACCACCGCCCACGGTTCGGCGGGAGGCTCATCGGGCTCCGGAGTCTCTTCCTCGGAGGCGGGAACGGTCGGCTCTGCGCGTGCCAGCGGGTCGATGCTGCCGTCGGGTTGCCGCGCCAGACGCACCTCCGGCGCGTCGATCTCCAGCGCGTGCAGACGCAGCGTGCGATCGAAGAGTGCCCGATAGTCGAGGCGCGCGTACACGCGATCCCAGGAAAGCAGCAACTCGCGCTCCTCCGGAGCCTCCGGTTCTGGATCCTCGAGCGCGATGCTCGGCTCGGACGTGTCCGACGCCGCGGCCTCGTCGACGGCTGCCTCCGGCTCGGGATCCGCAGAACTCGGATCCGGCAGCGCTTCGTCGGGCGACACCGGATCGAGCAGAATCGGCGCCGGCTCGGGCAGAACGGCGTCCGCGCGGCTGCCGATTGCGAGTCCCTCGATCGTCAGCGCGCCGGAGAACAGGGCCAGGTCGACATTGGCGATCCGGATCGGCAGACCGAGATACCGCGGACCCGCCCAGGCGGCCCCGCGCTCGATCGCGGTCGGCAGCAGCAGGCGAACGAGGACGAGGAGCCCCAGCAGCACGCCGGCCGCGATCGAAAGCCGGCGCCTCCAGCGCCGTCGACGCGGCGGCGGAACCGCCGGTGTGGAGGGCGCCGGACGAGCGCGCTGCTCACCGCTTTCGCTCATCGTGCGCTCCTCCTGCGCAGGGGTTAGCTACACGATGAGAGCGCCGCCAGCCAGAGCCCCGCGAGCGCCAGCGTGAGCAGCGCGACCGGTACACCGGTGCGCGCGTGGGCACGCCAGTCGATCGCGATTCCCCGGCGCCCAGCCACATCGATGACGATCCTGTTGGCGATGCTCCCCACGACCAGGAGATTGCCGGCGAATGTGCTGGCCAGCGCCAGCAGGAACGGCCGCGGATCGAGGCGGCGACGCAGGCACGCATCGATGCACACCGGTGTCGGTGCGAGACAGATGATGCCATCGCGAAGATCGCGATGGCGATCGCGTCCTCGGCACGCGACAGGTCGCCCATCGGCGCGACGAGGTAGCCCAGAGGCAGAGCGGGCGCCCGATGGCATGGCCGGACGAAGGGGCTCGGCCAGACGGGCTCGACCAAACGAGAGAGGCCGTCCCCCACCCCGGTCGGGTGAGAGACGGCCCCGGACGATCAGATCTCCTGGTCGGCCTCAGTAGCGGTCGCGACCCCCGCCACCGCCACCGCCGTAGCCGCCGCGGCCGCCGCCGCCGCCGCCACCGCCGTAGCCACCGCGGCCGCCGCCACCGCCGCCGCCGTAGCCACCGCGGCCTCCGCCACCGCCGCCCGCGGGCCGCGAGGTCGCCTCGTTCACCCGCAACGGACGGCCGCCGAGGTTGCGGCCGTCGAGCGCCCGCTGTGCCGCATCGGCGGCTTCGCCGTCCGCCATCTCGACGAACGCGAACCCGCGCGGACGGCCCGTCTCGCGGTCGGTGATGACGCTCACCGAGGAAACCTCGCCGTGCGACTCGAACATCTCGCGCAGCTCGGCTTCGGTTGTGGTGAAGGGGATGTTGCCAACGTACAGCTTCTTGCTCACTCGATTTCCCGATACGATGCCGCGCGCAACTCGGGCGCGCGCTCGCGAAGAACCGTCAGGATCCCTGTGCGGAACATCCGGCAGCCGGAGCCCGATCGGTTGGACCTCGGCAACGAAGGTTGCCGAGTCATAGGGACACCGCGAACCAATCGCGATGCCGGGCGCAGAAGGGAGGACGAACAGGCGGGGTCTTTCCGCGGACTGCACATCGACCTGGAGAATGCCCGCGGTGCAAGATGGCGTCATCGCGACGGGTCCGCAAGCAGGGCTAGCGTAGGCTTCGGCCGGGCGGAGCGAGCAGGCGCAGGGTCGGCGGCCGAAGTGGCGGTCGCCGCCCGATGCGGCGGGACGACGCTGCCGGCACGAGAGCCAAAGAGCTTGTCGTTTCGCGGACATGGGGTCCCCTGCCCCCGGGTGTGAAGGGTTGCCGAGGTCGGGGTTCGGCGCCCAGCTCCGGGGGGGGGTAGGTCCGACACGGAAACAGGGAGGGATGGGAATGCGAATTCCGACCGGTGGTCTCCTGCTCGGGGCCGTGCTCGTCGCGTGCAGCCCGGACCCGAGTCGGAGTCCGCAGGAGACCGGTGGAGCCGACGCCGACGGCCACAGCGCTCCGACGGCCGACACGCGCGAGCGACAGGCCGCTGTCGCCGCGACACTCGACCTCGACGACGATCGGGACTTCGAAGACGCCCGCCGCGGGCTGCTGCTCAGCGAGCCCGACGTGCGGATCGACGACGATCGCGGCCAGCCGATCTGGGATACCGCCGCCTATCGCTTCGTCTCGGGCGACGCGCCCGCGAGTGTGAACCCGAGCCTCTGGCGACAGGCGCGGCTCAACGGGATCCACGGACTCTTCGAGGTCGCCGACGGCATCTACCAGGTGCGCGGCTACGACCTCGCGAACCTGACATTGATCCGCGGGAACAGCGGCTGGATCCTCGTCGATCCGCTGACATCGCGCGAGACGGCGGTCGCGGCGCTCGCACTCGCGCGCCGCCACCTGGGCGATGCGCCGATCGTCGCGATCATCTTCACGCACAGCCATCTCGATCATTTCGGTGGCGTCCTGGGCGTCCTTCCGGAAGACCCGGCCGCGCGCGCGGCGCTGCGAGTGATCGCGCCGAGGGGCTTCCTGGAGGAGGCGACCAGCGAGAACGTGCTGGCAGGCATGGCCATGACCCGCCGCGCGGGTTTCATGTACGGGATGCGGCTCGCCCGCTCGGAACGCGGTCACGTGGATACCGGTCTCGGTAAGGAGCCGGCACGCGGTACCGTCGGGATCCTCGCCCCGACCGAGTGGATCGATCGGACGCCCCAGGAGTTGGTCATCGACGGGGTCCGCTTCGTGTTCCAGTACGCGCCGGAATCCGAGGCGCCGGCCGAGCTGACCTTCTACCTACCCGATGCCCGCGCGTTCTGTGGCGCCGAGATCGTCTCTCGCAACTTCCACAACGTCTACACGTTGCGCGGCGCAAAGGTCCGCGACGCCCTGCGGTGGAGCGGCTACATCGACGAGGCGATCCGGCTTTTCGGTGACACCGAAGTCGTGTTCGCGAGCCATCATTGGCCGGTGTGGGGCAACGAGCGCGCGCTCGAGTATCTGAAACAGCAACGCGACACGTACAAGTACGTGCACGACCAGACCCTGCGCATGGCCAATGCGGGACTGACGCCGCGAGAAATTTCCGAGCAGCTCGAGCTGCCGGCGTCGCTGCAGCGCGGGTTTGCAAACCGCGACTATTACGGCACCGTTCGCCACAACGCGAAGGCGGTGTATCAGTGGTACTTCGGCTGGTACGACGGCAACCCCGCCAGCCTGGATCCGCTCCCCCCGGTCGAAGCCGCCGGGAAATACGTGCAGGCGATGGGCGGCGCCGACGCGGTGCTGCGCCAGGCGCAGGAGAGTTTCGACCGCGGCGATCACCGCTGGACCGCGATGCTGCTCGACCATCTGGTCTTCGCCGATCCGGACCACACCGAGGCTCGCGAGCTGCTGGCCCGGACCTACGACCAGCTCGGCTACCGCGCCGAGTCGGGACCGTGGCGCGACGTCTATCTGTCGGGCGCGTACGAGCTCCGTCACGGTCCGCCGGACGAGTCCCCGGCGCGTCTCGCGACGGCGATGGACCTGCTCCGCGAGATCCCGATGGAGCAGATCTTCGCGGCGATGGCGGCACGTGTGATCGGTCCGAACGCGGAAGGCAAGCGTCTGCGGCTGAACTTCATCTTCACCGACCTCGGCGAGACGCACGTGCTGGAGCTCGAGAATTCGGTGCTCCATCATCGCCAGCGCAACGCCGACCCCGACGCCGACGCCACCGTCCGGCTGACCCACGAGTTCCTGCTGCGGCTGACGGCTGGACAGACCGGCCTGCGCGAGATGATCTTCTCGGACGAACTCGAGGTCGACGGCAGCCGCCTCGCCTTGTTGTCGTTCTTCTCGCTACTCGACCGGCCCGAAGGCACGTTCCCGATCGTGACGCCCTGACATGACGATCGCAGATTTCGCGCGCACGCGTCCGCAGCAGCTCGCGCTCGACGACGGAACGCGCCGCCGGAGCTGGGCGGAACTCGATGACCGGGTGCGCCGCTGGGCGCGGCTGCTGCGCGACGAACTCGGCCTGTCGCCGGACGACCATGCCGCCGCGTTGATCGGCAACCGCGCCGAGGGCATCGAAGCGATTCTCGCGGCGATCCACGCGGGCATCTGGATGACGCCGGTCAATTGGCACCTGACGCCCGACGAGATCGCCTACGTG
>CAYOHN010000163.1:0-8221 GCA_964403735.1 uncultured Spirochaetales bacterium
GAGGCGAGCTACCTGGCGTGGCTCGACTGCCGCGCGCTCAGACTCGCGCCGTCGCCCCAGCGCTGGTTCCTCGACCACGCGCGCGTGGCGCTGTCGCCCGGCGAGGCCTTCGGCCCGCCCGGCCAGGGCTTCGCGCGGCTGAACTTCGCGACGTCCCGGGCGCTGCTCGGCGAGATTCTCGCGCGGATGGCCAAGGCGCTGCGCGAACCCAGTCCGTGATACCCTGCGTCCCGCCATGGCACTCCACATCCGCGATCCCGAGGTCTTCGGCCTCACCCACGAAAGCGTCACACTCTGCTTCCGCGTCGTCGACGACGACGGTCCGGTCGCCGCGCCCGCACGGGTTCGGATCGACGGCGAGCTCCGTGCGGTGTCCGAGGGGCCCGCCGGCACTCGCCTCTTGCGCATCGACGAACTCCCGGCGGACCGCACGCTGCGGCTCGACATCGACGTTGCCGGGGCCGAGGCCGCCGCCCGCGACGACGCCTGGCCCGAGCAGGTCCGGACGCTGCCGAAACCCAGCGCGCGTCGTACGGCGACGTTCGCGACGCTCAACGATCTGCACTTCGGCGAGTGTCGCTTCGGCGGGCGCCTCACGGCCGATCACGAGTACGGAGACGAGGAGCCTGGGTTTCCGCTGATCCGCGCCGAGGACACGGAACTGCCGTACTGGAGGACGATGAACGAGGACGCCGTTGCCGAGATCAACGCGGTCGGTGTCGATGCGGCGTTCGTGAAGGGCGACATCGCGGACCGCGGATTGCCGGAGCAGTTTGCGTGGGCGCGCGAGACGTTCGCCGGCTTCGCGATGCCGCACCACGCGTTCCTCGGGAACCACGACTACTACGGTCGGCACAACGGGGCCGGCGACGTCGACGAGCTCGCGCTGCTCGGCCAGCCCGCGGCGCCGCGGGCAGTCGAACTCGGCGGCTGGCGGTTACTGCTGCTCGAGACGGCGCTGCCGGGGGATCATCACGGTGTCTTCGGCGACGATCGCCAGCAGTGGCTCGCCGACGCGCTCGCGGAGACGCGCGAGCGCGGCACGCCAACCCTGCTGCTGATGCACCATCAGCCGGTGCCGCCGGAGTACCGCGATAGCTATCCCAACTCGATCGGCATGGACCCCGTACACTCCGTGCGCTTCTTCGAGCGGATCGGCGCCAATCCGCAGGTGAAGGGTGTGTTGATCGGTCACACGCATCGCAATCGCGTGCGTCGCTACCGGCAATCCGGTCCGGCGCCGTTCGTCGAGGTGAACTGCACCAAGGACTATCCCGGTGGCTGGGCGCACTACGAGCTGTTCGAGGACGGCAGCTTCCGGCAGGAGGTCCGACGCACGGCTACACCGCGCGCCCTGGCGCATTCGACGCGCTGTCAGGAGTGCTTTCGCGGCTTCTACCGGCACTTCGCGCTCGGCACGCTCGCCGAGCGGAGCTTCGTCGCGGGCGATGCATGATGCGGCGTCGCGTTTGAGCCTCGACGTTCCCGTCGCGTCGGCGTGCGCGATTGCCAACGCGATCCGCTCGCAGCGGCTCTCGGCGCGCGATGCCGTCGATGCGTGCCTGACGCGCATCGCGCTCGTGAATCCGCGCCTGCATGCGGTGGTCGAGCTCGACGCCGACGGGGCGCGCCGCGACGCGGAGCGCGCCGATCGCGAAGCCGCCGCCGGCGCGTGGCGCGGGCCGCTCCACGGCGTTCCGATCACCGTGAAGGACTCGTTCGATGTCGCCGGCCGCGTCTCCACCTGGGGCACGCCGGGTCGTGCCGGCTTCCGACCGGATCGGGACGCCACGGCCGTCGCGCGGCTGCGCGCCGCGGGCGCCATCGTCATCGGCCGGACCAACACGCCCGAGCTGACGCTCGGCTACGAGACGTGGAACCCCATCCACGAGCGCACCTGCAACCCGTGGGACGTCACGCGCTCGCCGGGCGGATCGAGCGGCGGCGCCGCGGCGATCGTGGCGAGCGGCGGAGCCGCGTTCGACATCGGCAGCGACACCGGGGGTAGTATCCGGCTGCCGGCGCACTGTTGTGGTATCGCGGGAATCCGGCCGACCAGCGGGCGCGTCTCGCGGGCCGGGCACGCGATCGGACCGGGCGGCTCGGGGGATCTGCTGACGCAGATTGGCCCGCTCGCGCGGCGCGTCGAGGATCTCGCGCTGGTGCTGCGCCTGCTCGCCGGTCCCGACGGGCGCGACCCGTTCGTCGCGCCGGTTCCGCTCGCCGGGCTCGGCCCGGGTTCCGTCGCGGGACTACGCGTGGCGCTGTTGCTCGACAACGGTGTGGTGACACCGGATCCTGCCGTGGCCGCCGCCGCGCGAGCGGCCGCCGATGCACTTGCGCGCGCCGGTGCGCGCGTCGAGGAGCGCCGGCCCCCGGGCGTCGCCGACTCGCAGCGGCTGTTCTCGGCGGTCCTGCTGATGGACGGAGGCAGCGAGATCCAGCGCCTGCTGGAGCATTGCGGGACGCGCGTCGAGGACAGCTCTCTCGCGCGGCTCGCGCAGGTCCCGTCTCCGACGGCTGCCGAGCGCGTCCGCACGCTCGAACAATGGGATCGTTTCCGCACCGAATTGCTCGTGTGGAGCGAGACCACCGATCTGGTCGTGTCGCCACCCCATGCGCACGCGGCGCTGCGCCATGGCGAGAGCGACGCGCGGATCGCGGCCTTCAGCTACACGATGACGTGGAACCTGAGCGGTTGGCCCGGAGCCGTCGTGCGTGCCGGCACCTCGCCCGAAGGCCTGCCGATCGGCGTCCAGATCGTGGCGCCGCTGTGGCGCGAAGATCTGGCCCTGCAGGCGGCGGCCTGCGTCGAGGCGACTCTCGGCGGCTTCTCGCCGCCCCCCCTGGAGGAACCGTGAGTCCGATCAAGAGGATTTTGCTGTGGTTGATGGCGGCGTTCTACGTGTTCGCCGGCATCAACCATTTTCGCGATCCGGGCTTCTATCTGCCGATGATGCCGCCGTTTCTTCCGTGGCACGAAGCGCTGGTGTTCGTGTCCGGCGTCGCCGAGGTGGCGCTGGGGATCGCGGTGCTGATTCCGCGCTGGAGGCGCCTCGCCGCGTGGGGCCTCATCGCTCTTCTGATCGCCGTGTTCCCGGCCAATCTCTACATCGCGTTCGAGAACATCCCGCTCGGCGGTCGCAGCGAAGGCCTCGGTCTGCTCAACTGGGTTCGGTTGCCCTTCCAGGCCGTCTTCATCGCGTGGGCGTGGTGGTACACGTGGGCCGATGCGGAGGCGCGCTAAAGAGTGCGCATGGATCGCAAAGCCTCGCGTCTGATGCTCCTCGCCTGCTCGGCGCTGCTGCTGCTCTCCGGCGCGCTCGCCGCAGCCGAGGACGCACTGCCCGATGGCCTCGAGATCGTGCAGCGCGTGAATGCGCGCGCGGACGGGGAGAGCGTGTCCCGTGTCCTCGTGATGGAGCTCGTCGACAAGAGCGGCTTCCGTCGCGTTCGCGAGACGAGTTCGTTCCGGCGCGATCTCGACGGCGGCGAGCGCCGCTCGGTGCTGTTCTTCGACGCGCCCGCGAATCTGAAGGGCACCGCGCTGCTGACCTGGGACGACCCCGATCCGGCGCAGGACGACGCGCAGTGGCTGTTCCTTCCGGAACTCCGCAAGTCGCGCCGCATTGCGATGTCCGAGCGCGGTCGCGCCTTTCTCGGCACGGATCTCAGCTTCGAGGAGATCAAGAAGGAGACGCGGGTCTCGATCGAGGACTATCGCTGGCGCACGATCGGCGAAGAGCAGGTGGACGGCGCTGCGTGCCACGTCGTCGAGGCCACGGCAGTGGACGAGGGCACGGCGCGCGAACTCGGCTACGGACGCATCCTGCTGCGCGTCGATGCCCTGCTCTGGATTCCGCGCTTCGGGGAGTACTGGGACCCTCGGGGCGAGCCCGTCAAGACGATTCGCATCACCGACATCCGACCGGTCCAGGGAATCTGGACCCCCCACGTCATCGAGGCCGCGAACCTCCAGACGGGGCATCGCACGCGCCTCGAGTTTCGCGACGTCGACTACGAGCGGCCGCTGCCCGACGATCTGTTCACCGAGGCGGCGCTGGCTCGCGGAGCGCCCTGATGCGGTCCGCCGAGACGCGCTACCGTTGCGCTGTCCGCGCTCGGGAGGAGACGCCGATGCCCGGTGCCGATCGAAACCCTGCATTCTCGCGACCCGGATCCGATCGCCGAGGGCTCTCGTCCCCCACGTTCTTCCGGATGCGCGTTCGGCTCCTCTCGGCGGCGGCCCCGGCGCTGCTGGTGCTGGCGCTCGCCACAGGCGTGCCGGGCAGCGCTCGCGCCGATGATCACGACGCGCGGCGTGCCGGGCACCCACTCCGGATCGTGGCCTACGCGTTGCACCCGGTCGGCGTCGCGCTGGATTGGCTGATCGTCCGTCCGGCCCATTGGGTCGTCGAGCGCGAACCCTTCCGGACGATCTTCGGACACGAGCCGGACTGAGCCAGCGAGCAACTGCGCAGGGGCGGGGTTCCTCCTCGCCCATCACGGCTCCAGCTTCGCTTCCGCTTGTTTTCCGGTTGTTCCTCGGGGACGACCCCGGTATGATATTTGCATGTTGAATCGGTTTCGGCTCGAGCCGCGCTTATCGATCGGCCGCGTGTCTTCGGCAATATCTTCGGCGGTGCGCGGCGGGCTGGTGCTTTCCGCGGTCGGGGTGGTGCTTTCCGCGGGTTCGACCGCAGCGGCAGTGGCCGCGCCGGCGGTTGCGCCCCCGATGCGCATCACCTCGATGACCTTCGTCGCCAGCGAGGGCGCGGTTCGCGAGATCCTGGTCTCCGCTGCTCGCGCGACGGTCCGACTCGCTGCGGATCGTGCCGATCTCGAAGAAGTCCGCGCGCAGTGGGCCGGCGAGGATGGCGAGCTCAGCCTCGAGCTTCGCTGCGACCAGGGTGAGTTCGATCTCGCGACGAAGGACTTGCTCGCGGTCGGAAACGTCCGCGGGCGCTTCCGCGATGGTCGCGAGTTCCGCGGTCCGTGGCTGCGCTTCGACCGGGCCAAAGGCATCGCCTTCACCGATGCGCCGGTCACGATCTACGACCAGGGCCGCACGCTGCAGGGCGGCGGCCTTCGCTACCACATCCGAGACCGGAGGCTGCGGCTCACCGCCGGCGCCTCGGTCGTGGAGAGTCCGTGAACGTTCGATCTCGCCTCGGCGCCGCGCTGGCGGTGCCCGTGTTCCTGCTGTTTCTGTTCTGGCTGGTTCGGGTTCCCGACGACGCCGGCGCGCGCCTGGCCGATCCCGGCTCGAGTGAGCGGTCGATCGGGCCGATGCAGACCCAGGCGCCTTCCCCACCGCGCGCCCCCGAGGGGATCGACGTGTCCGAACCGTCGACAGCCGCCAGCGTCCCGGTGCGACTCGCCGCGGGCGAATCTCCCGCGGCGAATGAATCGTCTGCGACGAATGCACCGGAGACGCCGGCGGTCGCAGCCCAGCCCCCGGCTGGGGCGTCGGCCCCAGCGACTGGAACCGGGCTGCTCGACATCGAGTCCGGTGAACCGCTGTCGATCACGGCCGACGAGCTCGAGGCGATCGAACTCCCGGATGGGCGGCGCCAGTTGCTCTTCACCCGCAGCGTGAACGTCGAGCAGGGGGGGCTGGTGGTTCGGGCCGACCGGCTCGAAGCCCACTACGCGGCGGACGCCACCCAGCCGGAGCGCCTGGTCGCGAGTGGGAACGTTCGCGTCGCGCAGAAGAGTCGGCAGCTTTCGTGTGCGAGGGCGACGTACTTTCCGGGCGAAGAGCGGCTCGAATGCGTCGGCAACGCCCGGCTGCGCGACGGCAGCAACCAGGTCGACGGGGAGCGCATCGAGATCCTTTTTGCGCAGGATCGCATCCGCGTGCAGGGCGGCGCGGTCGTGAACGTCGCTCCCGACGACGAGAAGCCCGCGCCCACCGCCGCAGAAGCGACGCCGTGACGCGTCCGATGCTCGCCGCCCGGGGGCTGCGCAAGAGCTACGGCGATCGCGAGGTCGTCTGCGGGATCGATCTCCAGGTGGCGGCGGGGGAAGTGGTCGGGCTGCTCGGGCCGAACGGCGCCGGCAAGACGACCACCTTCAACCTGATCGTCGGCGGCGTGCGGCCGAGCGCCGGGCGCGTATTCCTCGGCGAGCGCGAGATCACGGACCTGCCGATGTTCCGCCGCGCGCGCCTGGGACTGACGTATCTGCCCCAGGAGCCGTCCGTGTTCCGCCGTCTGTCGGTCGCGGAGAACGTCAGCGCGATCCTCGAGACCATCGAGCCGAGTGCAGCGCTGCGCCGCGAGCGGCTCGGAGAGCTGCTTCAGGAACTCGGCCTCACCGGTAAGGAACATCTCCGCGGCGGCTCGCTCTCCGGCGGCGAGCGCCGGCGCGTCGAGGTGGCGCGCGCGCTCGTGCTCGACCCGAAGTTCATGCTGCTCGACGAACCGTTCTCCGGCATCGACCCGATTGCGGTGATCGAGATCCAGCGCGTCGTCGAGCACCTGAAGCGGCGCGGCATCGGGATCGTCGTGACCGATCACAACGTTCGCGAGACGCTGTCGATCTGCGACCGCGCGTACATCATCAAGGACGGCTCCATTTTGCGCGAAGGAAAGCCGAGCGAGATCGCCGCGGACCCCACTGTCCGCGAGATCTATCTCGGTGAGAACTTCCGACTCGGCTAGGGACTCCATGGCGATCGAGATCAAGCAGCAGCTTCGCCTCAGCCAGCAACTGGTGATGACACCCCAGTTGCAGCAGGCGATCAAGTTGCTGCAGCTCTCTCGGCTCGAGCTGGCCGATGTCGTCACGCAGGAACTCGAGGAGAACCCGGTTCTCGAGCTGTCCGAGGACGCCGACGAAGATCTGCCGCGCGAGGTCGTCGCCGACAGTCACGAGGCCGAGGCGCCGGCCGCCGAGACCGAGTCGGCCGCCGACGAGGTGGCCGAGCACCGCGAGGCCAGCGACGCCGAGAAGATCGCCGATATCGACTGGCAGAGCTACGCGGAGGCGTATCCGCAGACCGGCTTCCAGGGCGAGTCGCGCGAGGACGACGAACGTCGCTCGCTCGAGGGCACCCTGACGCGCCGCGAAACGCTGACCGAGCACCTCGACTGGCAGCTCCAGCTCTCGGAGTTCAGCGAGGCCGAGCGCTCCGCGGCGAAATGCATCATCGGCAACCTCGACGACAACGGCTATCTGCGCGCGGACCTCGACGAGATCTCGCGTGCGGCCGGGGTCTCCATGGACGTGGCGGAGAGTGCGCTGCGCAAGGTCCAGATCTTCGACCCAGCCGGCGTCGCTGCGCGGGATCTACGCGAGTGCCTGTTGATCCAGATCGATCTCTTTGGCACCGAAGATCCGCTGGTGCGTACGCTGGTTTCGGATCATCTCGATTCGCTCCAGCGCCGCGACTTCCGCGGGATCTCGCGGATCCTCGGCATCACGCCGGAGGAGGTCGCCGTCGCCTCGCGACTGATCGGGCGTCTCGAGCCACGCCCGGGCCGTCCGTTCGGCGGCGAGGATCCCGTCTACATCATTCCGGACATCTACGTCTACAAGATCGGCGACGAGTTCCACGTCGTGCTCAACGAGGACGGGCTACCGAAGCTGAAGATCAATCAGCTCTACCGCGATGTCCTCACCGGCGGCGCCAACCACGTCGCGAAGGACACGCGGGACTACGTGCAGGACAAGGTCCGCTCGGCGATGTGGCTGATCAAGTCGATTCACCAGAGGCAGCGCACGATCTACAAGGTGATGACGAGCATCATCAAATACCAGAGGGACTTCTTCGAGCGCGGCGTCCAGCACTTGAAGCCGCTCAACCTGCGCGACGTCGCCGAAGACATCGAAATGCACGAGTCCACGGTGAGCCGCGTGACGAGCAACAAATACGCCAATACGCCGCAAGGCATCTTCGAGCTGAAATTCTTCTTCAACTCGAGCATCAATCGTGTCGAAGGCGACGCGATCGCCAGCGAGAGCGTGAAGGAGAAGATCCGCCGGATCATCACCGCGGAGGATCCGCGCCGGCCGCTCTCGGACCAGCGGGTGGCGGAGATGTTACGAAGCGCCAACATCGACATTGCCCGCCGAACGGTCACCAAGTACCGGGAGGCCATGAACATCCTCTCCTCGACGAAACGGCGAAGGGTCGGCTAGCCTGCCGACCCTTCGGGGACGTCCATGAAGATCACCGACATCCTGGTGCGCGACGCTGTTCTTCTCGATCTCACCG
>CAYOHN010000164.1:0-8168 GCA_964403735.1 uncultured Spirochaetales bacterium
GTCGTCATCGCGAGCGCGGCGACGACGACGCCGCCGAGCGCCGCCGCCGCGGCGGCCAGCGCCGCCGGCGTGAGGGCGACCCCGTGGCGCGCCGCCAGCAGCGCGGACGTGCCGCCCAGCAGCACCGCGCCGGCGCCCAGCGTCACTGCCAGCGCGCCGGCGAGCCGCGCGCCGGCGTAGGCGCCGCGCGAGACCGGACGCGCGAGCCACAGCGCGCTACTGCCCTCGGCCAGCGGCCTGGCGAGGTGATCCGAGGTCAGCACGCCGGCGATCAGCAGCACCGCCAGCGCCTGCAGCGAGAACAGCGCCGGCGCCAGGAAGCCCGCGATCAGCGCCGGGTCGACGGCCTGCTGGTTGAAGGTGACGGGGCCGAAATCCGTGCAGCTGCGGACCCACAACAACGACAGCGTCAACACGACCGCAATGGCGACGGCGAAGCGACGCCGAAGTGCGTCGCGCGCCGCCTCGAACGCGAGCAACGCGAAGCCCCTCATCCGCGGACCGCCCGCACGAACGCATCTTCCAGGGACTCCCCCGGCGCTACCAGCGCCTCGAGCGCGCCGGCGGTCGCGATCCGGCCCTCGTTCAGGATCACCACCTGGTCGCAGGTGCGCTCGACCTCGGACAGCACGTGCGAGCACACCAGCACCGTGGCGCCGCGGCTGCGAGCGGCCTGGATCCAGTCGCGGGCGTCGCGCACGCCGAGCGGGTCGAGCCCGCTGGTCGGCTCGTCGAGGACCAGCACGCCAGGGTCGCCGAGCAACGCGCTGGCGAAGCCGACGCGCTGGGCCAGCCCCTTGGACAGCGACGCCAGGTGCTCGCCGAGGCGATCGCGCACGCCGGTGGTGTCGGACACGGCCTCCACCGCACGCACGGCGTCGGCGCCGGAGAGCCCCACGAGTCCGGCGTGGAGCCGCAGGAACGCGCGCAGCGTCATCGCGCCCGGGAGCGCGAGCCGCTCCGGCAGATAGCCGACGCCGATCCGCGCGGCGGCGTCGTAGGGATCGCGGCCGCGCAGCCGGGCAGCGCCGCGGCTCGGGCGCGTGAAGCCGAGCAGGAGTTTCAACGCCGTCGTCTTGCCGGCGCCGTTCGCTCCCAGCATCCCGAGCGCCGTGCCGTCGGGCACGACCAGATCGACGCCGGCCAGCGCCATCCGGTTTCCGGCGTAGTGCTTGCTGGCGGCGGCGAGTTCGAAGGCGATCACGGGAGCGCGAGCCTACCATCGCAGGATGGCTCGGGCTCGTCTGTTTCCGCGCCAGACGGCGCACGCGCTGACCCGCACCGGTGGCTACCTCGCGGGTTTCACCCACTCGCTGCAGCCGTACGTGGGCTGCGAGTTTTCTTGTGCGTACTGCTACGTGCGCGAGCTCACGGTGCAGCGCGCCAATCCGTATCGGCTGCCGTGGTCCGAGTGGATCTCGCCGAAGCTCGATGTCGCGCAGCGACTGCTGCGCGAGGCGCTGCGCGGCGCCACCCGCGATGCCTGGATCTTCTGCTCGTCGGCCACCGATCCGTACGTTCCGATCGAGCGCCGCTTCGGGCTGACGCGCGGCTGCCTCGAAGTGCTGGCTGCGCACCCGCCGGCGCTGCTGGTGGTGCAGACGCGCAGTCCGTTCATCGCGCGCGATGCAGCGCTGCTGGCGCGCATCCCGAGCGCCATCGCGAGTCTCAGCATCACCACCGACGACGACCGCGTGCGCCGCCTGCTCGAACCGAACGCGCCGGGCATCGCGTTGCGCATCGAGACGCTCGCGCGGCTGCGCACCGCCGGTGTGCGGACGCAGGCCGCCGTTTCGCCGCTCTTGCCGGGGGATCCAGAGCGCCTGGCGCGGCTGCTCGAGCAGGTGGCGGACCGCGTCGTCGTCGACGATTTCTTTCGCGGCGATGGCGCCGGCGGGCGCCGCAGTCGCGCCGCGCTCGCGCGGCTGCGCGCGGCCGGCTTCGCGAGCTGGGCGGAGCCCGGCTACGCGGACGACGCGGTCGCGGTCTTCCGGCGCGTCTTCGGTGCCGAGCGGGTGGGCGTCTCGGCGGCGGGGTTCGCCGCGCCGGACCTCGCCGTCGCCGCGTCCTGACCCGCGCCGGATCGGATACCCTGACGGCTTCCCGCGCCCGTCCTTTTTTCCCAGGAGAACCCCGAGATGACCGACTTCGATTCCCTTCCGCTCGCCGGCAAGACCGCCGTCGTCACCGGCGCGTCGAGCGGCATCGGCCGCTCCATCGCGCGCCAGCTCGGCCTGGCGGGCGCCCACGTCACGCTCGGGGGACGCACCGCGGAGGCGATGGAGCAGACGGTGCGCCAGATCGAAGGCGCGGGCGGCGCTGCGCGCGCGGTGCGTCTGGACGTGCGAGACGTCGATCAGGTCCGCGCGCTGGTGGCCGGCGCGGTGGCCGCGACGGACCGGCTCGACATCATGGTCAACAACGCCGGCGTGTCGTTTCCGAATCCGATCGCCGACGGCGAGCCGGAAGAATGGCGCGCCATGCTCGAGACCAACGTGCTCGCGCTGCTGGTCGGCTGCCAGGCGGCGATCCGCGCGATGCGCGCGTGCGGCGCACACGGCCACCTCGTCAACATCTCGTCGATCGCCGCGCAGCGCAACGACTCGGGTGTGTACGGCGCCACCAAGCACGCGGTGAACTGCATCCACTCGACGCTGCGCAGCGAGCTCGAGGACGACACGATCCGCGTCGTGAACATCATGCCGGGCGCGATCGCCACCAATTTTGCCCGGAACTTCGATCCGACGTTCGTCGCGGGCATCGTGAAGGCCGCCGGTGTCGAGATCGAGGTGAAGAAGGGCGAGCGGCTGCCGGACGAGGTGATGGAGAAGCTGCAGCCGGTGATGGCGAAGCTGCTCGGCAATCCCGACGACGTGGCCCGCGCGGTGCTCTACGCGGTGACCCAGCCGATCGACGTCAACATCGCCGAGATCGTCGTGCGGCCGCCGAAGCAGATCTCGCTCTAGCCGCGGGCCGGAGGAATTCTGCGATGAAAGTACACGAGCTGCCGACGCCGGCGCTGGTGGTCGACGCCGCGACACTCGAGCACAACCTCGCGACGATGGCGCGCGCGCTGCCGGGCGCGCGGCTGCGGCCGCACGTGAAGGCCACCAAGTGCACGGCGCTCGCGCGACGGCAGGCCGCGCTGGGGCATCGCGGCTTCTGCTGCGCGACGGCGCGCGAAATGGAGGGCATGGCGGCGGCGGGACTCGGCGAGGACCTGCTGCTGGCGAACGAGACGCTCGACGCGCATCGGCTCGGTCGGCTCGCGAGTCTGGACGCGCGCGTCACCGTCGCGGTCGACTCGGAGGCGACGATCGAGGCGGCGGCCGACGGCGGCGTGCGCGAGGTGCTGATCGACGTCAACGTCGGGCTGCCGCGCTGCGGCTGTGCCCCGGAGCAGGCCGGTCGGCTCGCCGACCTCGCGCGTCGGTGCGGGCTGACCGTGCGCGGTGTCATGGGGTACGAGGGACACGCGATGCCGGTCGAGGGGCGCGCGGAGCGCAAGGCCGCGGTCGACGCGGCGATGGCGAAGCTCGCGGTCGCCTACGCGGACGTCGGTGGCGATGTGATCTCCGCCGGCGGGACCGGCAGCTTCGACCTGAACGAGCTGGCGACCGAGATCCAGGCCGGTTCGTACTCGCTGCTGGACACGCACTACGCCCGGCTCGGGCTGCCGTTCCGGCCGGCGTTCTGGGTGGGGTCCACGGTGGTGTCGGTCGGCGCGGGCTTCGCGGTCTGCGACGCCGGTCTCAAGTCGCTCGGGATGGATCACGGCAACCCGGCGATCGACGGCGCCAAGGTCTGGTTCTGCTCCGACGAGCACGTGACGTTCTCCGCGGATCCGGCGGCGCCGGGCGGCGGGCTCCAGGCGAAAGTCGGTGATCGCGTCCGCGTGTGGCCCGCGCACGTGGATCCGACCGTCGCGTACCACGAGCGGCTGCACGTCGCCGAGGGGGACGAGATCGTCGACGCCTGGGACATCGATCTGCGCGGCTGGTGAGCGCGGCGCGGGGTCAGCTCCGCGCGAGCATCACCGTTGCGCCGCTCGCGACCAGCGCCGCGGTCGCGATCGCGACGCGCCAGCGCAGCGCCGGAGCACCGAGCGCCGCGACCATCGCGGACTTCACGAGCGTGTTGCTGAGCGCGGCAATCGCGATCGCGATGGCGGCGGTGTCGGCCGCGATCGCGCGGTTGGGTGCGGCCATCGAGAGCGTGATCGGGTCCACATCGGTCGCGCCGGCCAGCGCGGCGACCACGTACAGGCCGGCGCTCGGGAGATAGAACTCGACGCCGCGCACGATCAGCAACACCGCGGCGAACAGCAGCGCGAAGCGCATCGCCGCCGCAAGGCTGAACGGGTTCCGGAGCGGCACGTCCTCCTTGCCCTGCTGTCCCTTGCGCCCGCGCTGGTGGTACCAAGCTGCTGCCGCGGCGGCGACACCCATCCAGACGGCGAGCAGCGGGACCATCCGGCGCAGCAGGGACCCGTCGAGGGCCGCCAGCACCACGCCGATGCGCGCGAACATCATCGCCCACGCGAGCAGGATGCCGGCGGCGAGTGCGTCGGCGAGGCCCGCACCGCCACGCGCATCGCGACTCCGGCGCGCGAGCGTGAGCGTGACCGCCGTCGACGAGACGAGGCCGCCGAACAGCCCCGTCAGCGGGATGCCGCGGCGGGCGCCGAGCGCGCGCGTCGCGACGTAGCCGACGAGCGAAAGCCCCGAGATCAGGATCACCAGCCACCACATGCGCCACGGATTCAGGGCTTCCCATGGGTCGACGGTGCGATCCGGCAGCACCGGCAGCACGATGAACGTGGCGATCAGCAGCTTCAGGCCCGCGTAGAGATCGTCGCGCCCCAGCTTCTCGACGGCGCCGTGCAGCGGCTGCCGGAACGCGAGCACGGCCGACGTGACGATGGCGAGCGCGACGGCGATCTCGGCGTGGCCGAAGACCACGGTGCCCCCGAGCAGATAAGTGACGAGCGCCGCGATCTCGGTGGTGAGGCCGAGCTGGCCGGTCTGGCGCGACGCGGCCGCATAGCCGGTCAATACCACGCCGGTGACCAGGACACCGGCGCCGAGGAAGATCGAGAGGGTCTCCCGCTCGACCGATAGCCAGGCGGCCAGCGCCCCCGCCTCGGCGAACAGGATGAACGTGCGCAGCCCGCCGGTGCCCCGCTGCTGCACCTCGCCGTCCGCCAGCTCCTCTTCCTGGCGCTTCTCGCGCTCGATCCCGACCAGCGCGCCGATGAACAGCGCCACGGCGAAGTCGAGGAACGGGATGGCGTCGGCGGAGGGCACGATGGGCGGATGCTAGCCTGCGCCGATGGCTACCCGCGCCGTCCGCCGCACCACCGCCGGTCTGATGTTCCTCGCCGTGTTCGTGTCGATCGCGGTCGGCGCACACCTGTATCTGGCGCAGCGGCTGGTGTGGGCGCCGGACTGGGCGCCGGGCGTGCGCCGCGTGCTGCTCGCCGGGCTGGCGCTCGGCTTCGCGGCGCTGCTGTCGCAGGCCTTCGTGCGGCGCCGCGAGGGCAGGGTCTACGGCGCGCTGGCGTGGGGGGCCTACGGTTGGCTCGGCCTGGCGTTCCTGCTGCTCGTGACGACGCTCGCCGGTGACGCCGGCCTGGCGCTGCTCGGTGTCGCGGCGCCCGAAGGCTGGAGCGACGGCTCGATGGTGACGCGCGGACGCGCCCTGGGCGTTGGTGCCGTCGGCTTCGGCCTCGCGGGTTTCGCGCTGCGACGCGGACTCGCCGGGCCGGAGCTGCGGCGCGTGGAGGTGGCCTTGGCGCGATGGCCGCGCGCGCTCGACGGCTTCCGGATCGTGCAACTGTCGGACATCCACATCGGTCCGCTGCTCGATCGGCGCTTTGCCGCGTCGCTGGTCCAGCGGGTGAATGCGCTGGCGCCGGACCTGGTGGTGATCACCGGCGACATCGTCGACGGCAGCGTCCGCCGCATCGGCGACGAAGTGGCGCCGCTCGGCGGGCTGCGCGCGTCGCACGGCGTGTTCTTCGTCACCGGCAACCACGACTACTACTCCGGCGCCGACGACTGGGTGGCGCGGATGACGAGCCTCGGTTGGCGGGCGCTGCGCAACGAGCGGGTCGCCATCGAAGCGGGCGGGGCGGGCTTCGATCTGGCCGGTGTCGACGACCATCGCGGGAGCATGGTCGAGCCCGGCGGCGGCGAGGATCTCGAGCGCGCGCTCGCGGGCCGCGAGCCGGAGCGGCCGGTGTTGCTGTTGGCGCACGATCCCGGCAGCTTCCGCCGCGCGTCCCAGATGGGCGTCGACCTGCAGCTCTCCGGGCACACGCACGGCGGCCAGATCTGGCCGTTTCGCTGGATGGTACGCGCCACGGTCCCGTGGGTCGCGGGTCTCTACCGCGTCGGCGCGAGCGCCGTCTACGTCAGCTGCGGCACCGGCTTCTGGGGGCCGCCCATGCGCCTCGGCGCGCCGGCCGAGATCACCGAGCTGGTGCTCCGCGCGAAAAGTTGACGAACGAACCCGGCCCCTTGGTTGACGGTGGGGGTCAGGCTCGGTGGTTGATGGGGCCGTGGCCGCGGCCGAGGCCCGGGGCGGTGGCGATGGCGCGGGTGAGCCAGCGCTTGGCGCCGTCGACGGCGGCGTCGAGGGATTCGCCGCGGGCCAGGCGAGCGGTGATCGCTGCGGAGTAGCTGCAGCCCGTGCCGTGGGTGTGACGGGTCTCGATCCGGGGCGCGCGGAGCCACGTGACGGTGTGGCCGTCGAACAGGAGATCGGCGGCTTCGGGGCCCGCGGCGTGCCCGCCCTTGATCAACACGGCGTCGGGCCCGAGTGTGAGCAGCTCCCGGGCTGCGGCCTCGATGTCGCGCTCGCGCTCGCGCTCGAGCGCGCCGCCGCCGAGCAGCGCTGCGACCTCGGGGAGATTGGGGGTGAGCAGCGTGGCGAGGGGAAGCAGCGCGGACCGCAGCGCGTCGACGGCCCCGGCCGCGAGCAGGGGGTCCCCGTGCTTCGAGACCAACACCGGGTCGACGACGAGCGGGCGCAGTCCATGCCTCGAGATCTCCGCGGCGACCACCGCGATGATCTCGCCCGAGCCGAGCGCCCCGGTCTTGACCGCGGCGGGGCGGAAGTCCTCGGCGACGGCTTCGATCTGGGCGCGGATCAGCTCGACGGGGAGCAACTCCAGACGCTGCACGCCGACGCTGCTCTGGGCCGTCACGAGCGTCACCGCGCTGGTCCCGTAGACCCCGTGCTGGTGGAAGGTCTTGAGGTCGGCCTGGATGCCGGCGCCACCGCCGGAATCCGAGCCGGCGATGGTGAGCGCGATGGGGGGCGGGGACGACGTGACAGCATCCTTACAAGGCACGCCCACAGCCCTCCGCGCGGCCGCCCGGGCTGCTGCGGCGGGCTGCAGAGCACAGTAGGATACCGAGACCCCCTGACCGATGCTGCCCCCGGGCGCGCCCGAGCAGCGATTTCCACCGGAGAGCGAGAGAGGACGAGGCGACAGCCGCATCAGCGCAGGAATCGGCGCAGGAGCCAAGGGGGGCAGCCACCGCGAGCGGGTCCGTTCGGGCCGGTCGCAAACGGAGGGTGACATGGAGTTCCGGCACATCCCTTGGAACGAGCCTCGAACGCCCGGAGAGAACGGACTGCGCCGCCACCTCGAAGCCGAGGGTTTCGAGGTGAGGACCTGGCGAGATCCCGCGGATCGCCGCTATGCCCCCCACCGCCATTCGCACGACGAGAGCCTCTGGGTCGTGCGCGGGCGGTTCGTGTTGCACGTCGACGGCCAGGAGATCCCGCTGGGACCCGGCGACCGCGTCGAGCTCCCGGGCGGCATCTTGCACACGGCGCGCTGCGGGCCCGACGGCGCCGTGTACCTGATCGGGCAGAAGCGCCAGCTCGACTGATCCGCGCGCGTCCGATCGAAGCCGGGTGGCGCCGCGCTATGATGCGCCGCCATGGTCACGATCGGCATGAACTACCAGGTGTTGGCGGGCAAGGAAGAGATCTTCGAGGCGGCGTGCCAGCGCGTGCTCGAAGTCATGAAGGAAGCCGAGGGGCACGATCACTCTTCGGTGTACCGTCGGGTCGACGCCGTTGCCACTTCGGACTACCTGATCGTCTCGCGCTGGAGCGACGAGGCGGCGTTTCGATCCTTCATCGCCTCGGAG
>CAYOHN010000165.1:0-8108 GCA_964403735.1 uncultured Spirochaetales bacterium
GCCGCCGCGGCGCCGAGCGGACCGAAGTCCGGCCCGCCCTTTTCGGCGACTCCCTCGCGGCCGGCTTCCCGGTCGATGGTCACGCGCGGCGGCGGCGCCGGCTTCTCCGCCTCGTCGCCAGCGGGCGCGAGATCGGAATCGGCGGCGGCGGATTCCGCCGCGATCGGTTCCGGGACAGCGGGCGGCGCAGCCGGCTCGAGCGGTTCCGGCTCGGGCGCCGGGGCCTCGGCTTCGGCTGCCGCCGGAGGTTCCACGACGGGCGGCAGCGGCGCGGGCGCCGGGGCCGGCGCCCGGCGGCGGCGGCGGATCACCGCCGCTCCCCCCTCGGCTTCGACGCGGCGCTCGACGACCTGTGCCCCCGGCACGTGGCCGCCGAGCTTCAGGCGCAGCTCGCCGGCGATGTCCTCGTCGACCGAGGCCATCGGGCTCGCGAGATCGACCCCGACGGATTTCGCCTTCTCGACGAACTCGTTGCGATCGATGCCGAGCTCTTCAGCGATCTTGTAGGCGCGAATCTTGGCCATCTACCTCGACATCCAAACCGTCTGCGTGACGTCCGTCTGCGTGCCGTCCTCTTGCGCGTCTCTTGCGCGTCGTCCCGTTTGCGAGTCTTCCCACTCGGGACGGGGGCGGACGCTAGCTCTCCTCGACATGCGGAGCCCGCTCAGGGGTCCCCTCGGCGACGGAGTCGGTCGCCGAAGGCACGGCCGGCGCTTCCGCGACTGGCGCCGGCGCCGCGGCCATCTCCGCCAACTCGGCGGCGTGCGCCGCGGCGGCGGCCTCGGCCTCCTGCTGGCGCTGCTCGTCGGCGAGTTCGGCGGCCTTCTGTTTCACCGCCTCGGCCCCGGCCTCGTCGATGCCCGGAAGCTGCAGCAGCAGTTCCGAGGAGACGCGTGACAAATCCTGAAGCGAGGTGATGCCCTGGTTCAGCAGGATCTCGGCTTCGGGCTCTCCCCAGCCCTCGACCACCGCGACGGCCCTCGCCAGCCAACCCGCCACCTCGCGCAGTTTCGACTCGCTCTTGATGTCGATCCGCCAGCCCGTGAGTTGGACCGCGAGCCGGACGTTCTGGCCCTTGCGACCGATCGCCAGCGACAGCTGGTCATCGGGCACGATGACGTCCATCGACTTCGCCGCCTCGTCGATGATCACCTTCGAGACCTGCGCCGGCGACAGCGCGCTGCACACGTAGCGGGCCGGATCGGGACTCCACGGCACGATGTCGATGCGCTCCCCGCGCAGCTCCTGCACGACGGCCTGCACGCGACTGCCCTTCATGCCGACGCAGGCTCCGACGGGATCGACATCGCTGTCGCGGGAAGCGACGGCGATCTTCGAGCGCACACCCGGTTCCCGAGCGGAAGACTCGATCGTCACGATCCCCTCGTAGATCTCGGGAACCTCCTGCGCGAACAGCTTCGCCAGGAAGTCGATCGAGGCGCGCGACAGGATGATCTGCGGGCCCTTGGCCTCCTGGTTGACATCGACTACGTACGCACGGATGCGATCGCCGACCCGGTAGTTCTCGCGGGGGACCTGCTCCTTGGCCGGCAGCAGCGCCTCGGCTCGGCCGAGGTCCACGATCAGCGATCCCTTCTCGAAGCGCCGCACGATGCCGTTGACGACTTCCCCCCGGCGATCCTTGTACTCGTCGAACACGATGCCGCGTTCGGCCTCACGGACTCGCTGGATGATCACCTGCTTGGCGGTCTGCGCGAGGATGCGCCCGAAGCCCTCGGTGTCCAGCTTCACGCCGATCTCGTCGCCGACCTCGCACTCGGGATCGAGCGCTCGGGCCTTTGAGATCAGCACCTGGGTTTCCGCATCGGTGATGTGTTCGACGACGGTCCGGAACTCGAACAGCTCCACTTCGCCGGTCTCGTCGTTGAAACGGGCCTCGATTTCTTTCTCGTTGCCGTAGCGCCGGCGCGCCGCTTGCAGCATCGCCTCTTCGACGGCGCCGACGACGATCTTGCGATCGATGCCCTTGTCCTTGGCGATCTGATCGATTTCGCGCTTGAGCAGGATCATGACGCTTCTCCGGCCCCACGAGCCATCCTGAATGACTTGCTGGAATTGGGCGGCTTGCTGAAATCCGCAGGCGTGAAGTGATAGATCTGTCGCGCGCGCGCGACTTCTTCGAATGGCACCTGATGGTCTCGACCGTCGATCGAGAGCCGCGCCACGCCGGCTTCGAAGCCGACCAGCTCGCCGCGGAAGTGCCGGCGGCCATCGAGAGGACGGCGGGTTTCGATCTTGACTTCGGCGCCGACGACAGCGCGAAAGTCCTTCTCTCGGGCCAGCACCCGATCGAGGCCGGGCGAGGCCACTTCCAGCCGGTAGCCACGCGCAAAGGAGTCGTCGGCGTCGAGTCCGGTCCCGACCTCGCGCGCCACGTCGGCGCAGTGCCCCACCGGTACGCGCCCGTCGCCCTCGGGCGTGTCGACCACGACGCGGACCAACGGCCCACCGGGCCCGCTCACGACCTCGGTATCGACCAGTTCCAAGCCATGACTGGCAAGGATCGGCTCGACGACCTCGCGCAAACGCGGCGGGATGTCGTGGTACATCGCGTTCACCTCGAAACTCGGACCCCAGAAACAAAACAGCGGACTCGGGGTCCGCCTTCCGCACACCACCTCTGCCATGAACCCCGACGAAAACCTGACCCGGGCCGATCGGCCCTCGGATTACCGAAATCTTCCCTGACTCATCTCGGAGAATCTTCTCGGAGAAGATCGCCATCTCGGAGAAGATTGCCGGTAGCGAGCGCGAACGACGTGGGGGAGAACCCTGCAAGTGCGTGCACCGTATCTGAATTCACGTACGAAGGCAAGCTGAGTGCGCACGGAGGAACTCGGTTCCCCGCGGGCGGGATCAGCGACCGGAGTCGTACGGGCGCAGGGTTCCCACGAGGTCGGCCACGCGTGCGAAGCCGTGATCGGCGGCGTAGCGCTCGACGCCCTCGGCGACCTCGACGGCAGCCATCGGATTCAGGTAGTTGGCCGTTCCGACCTGGACGGCCGTCGCGCCGCAGACGAGGAACTTGACGGCGTCTTCGCCGCTCATGATCCCGCCGATCCCGCAGATCGGAATCTGCACGGCCCGCGACGCCTGCCAGACCATCCGCAGGGCAATGGGCCGGATCGCAGGGCCCGACAGGCCCCCGAGTCCGTTCCGCAACACCGGCCGGCGAGTCACTAGATCCACGTCGAGCGCCTGCAGCGTGTTGATCAGCGAGAGCCCATCGGCCCCCTCGCCCTCGCACACGCGCGCCATCTCGCGAATATCGGTCACGTTGGGGGAGAGCTTGACGAGCAGCGGCGCGGGAGTCGCTCGCCGGACCTCGCGCACCAGCCGCGCGAGCAGATCGGCCCGCTGACCGAACTCGATGCCGCCACTCTTGACGTGCGGACACGATGCGTTGATCTCGAGTCCGGCAATCTTCGGAACGCCGGTGAGACGCTTGCAGACCTCGGCGTAGCGCTCGATCTCCGTCTCGAACACGCTGGCGACGACGGGCACTCCGTCGGGCAGCAGCGGCAGCTTTTCGGCGATGAACGCATCGACGCCGACGTTTTCGAGTCCGATCGCGTTGAGCATGCCGGCGGGGGTCTCCGCGATGCGCGGCGGAAGGTTTCCCTGGCGCGGCTCGAGCGTGAGGCTCTTCGCGACGATGCCGCCGATCCGCTCGAGGTCGAAGAAGGGAGCGAACTCGCTCCCGTAGCCAAACGTGCCCGACGCCGTCAGCACCGGATTGCGCAGCGAGATGCCGCCGAGCTGGACCGCACAGTCGACGGCTGCCGTCACGGCGCCTGCTCCCAACGCACCGTCGCCGCGTCGAGGACCGGACCGTCGCGACAGACCAGTGCGAAGCCGCCGTCGGCTCGGGGCACCGCGCAGCCGAGACAGACGCCGAAGCCGCACGCCATCCGGTTCTCGAGCGACACGAGACAACGTCGATTGGCGGCCGCCGCGACCTCGGCGGCGCGCTGCATCATCGGCGTCGGCCCGCACGCATAGACGAGTTCATCCTCGGCTCGCGGCTCTGCGAGCGCCTGCTCGAGCAGCGCGGTCACCCGCCCGCGCCAGCCCTCGCTGCCGTCCTCGGTGGCGATCCGCAGCTCGACCCCGAGCGCGACGAAATCCTCGCGACCCATCAGATCCCCGGCGGCTCGCGCCCCGAGCAACACGACCACCGGTCCGCGCGCGCGCGCGGCGGCAGCCAGGTCGTAGAGCGACGCGATACCGGTGCCCCCGCCGACCAGCAGCGCGCGCTGGCCGGGCTGCGGAAACGGGAAGCCGACGCCGAGCGGTCCGACCACGCGCACGGTCTCGCCCGGCATCGTCCCGGCGAGCAGCCGCGTGCCGCGGCCGCTGCGTCTGTACAGGATCTCGAGTTCCGCGCCGCCCGACTCGGGCACCGTGCGATACACCGCCATCGGTCGGGGCAGCAGCGGATCGAAGCGCTCGGCCGCGCCGCACGGGCCCGGTGACAGCATCGCAAACTGTCCGGGTGTCGAACCCGGCCATCCCGGAACCCCCAGCCGAAGCCGGCGATTCTCTCCGCCCTCGTCGAGGTTGGCGCGCACCTCCGCCTCGACGCGGATGGCGGTCGTCGTCGGCGCGGTGTTCACGCGGCGGCCCCCCCGGCGAGGATCAGGGTCATCAACACGGCGTCCTCGCGACCCTCGTAGTAGCGGGGACGCCGTCCGACCGCGAGGAAGCCGTGCCGTCGGTACAGCACGAGAGCAGGCTCGTTGGACGCACGGACCTCCAGATGAACGGCGACCAGCCGCTCCTTCCGCGCCCGCTCGAGCGCCGCGGCGACGAGCGCCGATGCGCCGCCGCGCCGCCGCCGGGCCGGGGCGACGGCGACCAGCAGGACGTGCAGCTCGTCGAGCACCCGGCGCGCGAGCAGCAGCCCCTCCGGCCGCGCCGGGGCAGGGAGGGGTCGGAGCGTCCAGGCCCACGCGTCCGGGTGTTCGAGCTCGAGCGCGAGGGAAACCGGCGACCAACCGCGGGCGAGCGCCTGCGCGCCGAGGTCGGCCAACGCGGCGGTGTCCTCCGGCGCCGCCGTCGATACGCGCCAGGTCGGCGCGACCGCCGCAAACCCCTCAGCGACTCCCACGCGAGGTCTCGATCTTCAGTGCGCGGATCTTCCGAGAGAGGCTCTCCCGTGCGAGCCCCACCGCCTCCGCCGTCCGGGAGACGTTCCCGCCGTGCTCGCGGAGCTTCGTCAACAGGAACTCGCGCTCGAACGCGCGCCGCGCGTCCTCGAGTGTGGTGGTCGACCCGGCGTCCTCGCGCGGGGCGACGCCGCGCATGCCGTCCGGCAGATCGCCGGACTCGATGCGCGGATCCGGCGTCATCAGCACCAGTCGCTCCATCAGATTGCGCAACTCGCGGACGTTTCCGGGCCACGAATAGCCCTGCAGAGTGGCAAGGGCTCGTGGCGCCAGTGCCTTGATCTCCGCGCCCGAGGCCCGGCAGAACTCGGCGACGAATGCGCGCGCGAGAGCGGGGATGTCCTCGCTGCGCTCGCGCAGCGCGGGTACGTGGAACGGAATCACGGCGAGTCGGTAGTACAGGTCCTCGCGGAAGCTCCCGGCAGCGATCTCTTTCTCGAGGTCCTTGTTGGTCGCGGCGATCACGCGCACGTCCACTTCGATCGGATCGTTCCCTCCCACCCGCTCGAACTTGGACTCCTGCAGCACGCGCAGCACCTTGGCCTGCGTCTTCAGCGACATGTCCGCGATCTCGTCGAGGAACAGCGTGCCGCGATGCGCCAGCTCGAACTTCCCGAGCTTCCGGGCGATCGCGCCGGTGAAGGCACCCTTCTCGTGTCCGAAGAGCTCGGACTCGATCAGTTCCTCGGGAATCGCGGCGCAGTTCACCTCGACGAACGGCTCGGCGACGCGCCGGCTCTGCAGGTGGATCTGGCGCGCCACCAGCTCCTTGCCGGTGCCGTTCTCGCCGGTGATCAGCACCCAGCCGTTGGTCGGCGCCGCCTGCGCGATCTGCTGCTTCAGCCGGACGATCCGCTCGGAGTTCCCGAGGATCTCGTGCGCCCGTAGCGCCTCGGCGCGCAGGCGCCGGTTCTCGCGGGCCAGATTCCGCTGATCGACCGCATGCTGAATCGTCAGCAGCAGCTTCTCCGCCGAAAGCGGTTTCTCGATGAAATCGAACGCGCCCAGCCGCGTCGAGCGGACGGCGGTCTCGATGTTGCCGTGACCGCTCATCATGACGACGGGAAGATCGGGAAATCCCTCGCGCAGGTCCTCGAGGACGGCGATGCCATCGCGGCCCGGCATCGCGATGTCGAGCAGCACGACGTCGAACGGGTCTGCGTCGTCGCGAACGGCAGCGAGCGCCGCGGCGCCGTCCGCCGCGTCGGCGACCTCCCAGCCCTCATCGGCCAGCAGGCCCGCCAGCGAACGGCGGATGCTGGCTTCGTCGTCGACGATCAAGATGCGACTCACGCGGCGTGCTCGCCCTGCG
The DNA here is from genome assembly GCA_964403735.1 of uncultured Spirochaetales bacterium. Taxonomy (GTDB): domain Bacteria; phylum Myxococcota_A; class UBA9160; order UBA9160; family PR03; genus CAADGG01. The sequence continues at coordinate 6,502 of CAYOHN010000165.1, forward strand.
CCGGCCGCGCCACGCGCGCTTCCACGGGCACCGGAAGCTCGACGATGAATCGGACGCCGGACGGGGAGACGTCGTGCACGCGCACGTAGCCCCGGTGGTCCGCGACGATCCGCGACACGATCGCGAGCCCGAGGCCGGTGCCGTGCTCCTTCGTCGAGAAGTATGGTTCGAAGATGCGCCGGCGATCCTCCGGGCGGATGCCGACGCCGTCGTCCACGACCTCCAGCCGAACCGCGTGCAGCGGGGCATCGTGCATCGTGCGCAGCAGGATGTGTCCCTGCGCGGCCTCGGCGTTTCCGCCGACGCGCGGCGCTTCGGCGATGCGCTGCCGAATCGCCGCGATGGCGTTGTCGATGAGGTTCGTCAGCAGCCGCCCGATCTGTTCGCGATCGAGATCGACGGCGGGGAGACCGGCGTCGAGTTCCGTTTCGATCGCGATGTCTTCGGTTTCCAGATAGCGGGCGACGGCTTCGCGCACCAGCCGGTTCAGATCGTCGGGGACGGGGTTCGCGGCCGGCAGACGCGCGAACTGCGAGAACTCGTTGACCAGCAGCTTCAGGCTTTCCACCTGTCCGGTGATCGTGTCGACACATTCGTCGAAGATTCGCGCGTCCTCGGCGCCCCGCAGGCGAGGGCCGAAGCGACGCCGGATCCGCTGCGCGGAGACATGGATCGGCGTCAGCGGGTTCTTGATCTCGTGAGCGATTCGCCGCGCCACTTCCTGCCACGCTTCCATCCGCTGCACCTTGACCAACTGGGTGTAGTCATCGAAGACGACGACGGTTCCGAGCCCCTGTTCTTCCTCGTCCTTCAACAACGTCACCGTCACGAGCAGCGTCAGCACCTCCTCGCCCGCCGGCATCTGCACCTGGCGCCGGATGCTCTCGCGCATGCCCACGCGCAGCCGCGCCACGAGTTCGTGCACCGTCTGGAGCCGTTCCGGGAACGCCACCACGTCATCGAGAACCCGGCCGGCGAGCCCGACGCCGGGGGGGATCCCGAGCAGACGCTGCGCAGGCGGATTGATCGTGTGGATGCGACCCTCTGCGTCGAGTGACACCACACCCGCACCGACGTTGCGCAGCACGATCTCCATGTAGCTGCGGCGCTGTTCGAGCTTTGCATTGGTTCGCTCGAGCCCGTCACGGGCATCGCGGAGGTCGCGAATCATCCGGTTGAAGGACCGCACGAGGAACCCGATCTCGTCGTCAGCCTGCTCCTCGACGACGACGTCGAGGTTGCCCCGTGCCACGTCGGCCGTGCCTTCGACGAGCGCGCGGATCGGCGTCGTCACGCCCTTGGCCATGCGAAATCCCCACCAGATCGCGAACAGCAGCACCACCAGCGAGAAGAGCAGGAGCTGGAACTGGTAACTGCGTTCGATGTGGCCGGCATACGGCTGCAACCGGCGATACTCGTCGTGGGCGCGGCGGATCTCTCCGATCTTCTGCACCAGGGCGAAAGGGACGAAGTGGTTCACGACGACGACGCCCGCCGGCACGTTCGTCGTGTCCGGCGAGACGATCGGGACCGCGGCGCGAATCACGCTGCCGCCGAGGACCTCCTCGACCCGCGAGCTGGCAACGCCCCCGAGCGCCGAACGCACG
>CAYOHN010000166.1:0-8106 GCA_964403735.1 uncultured Spirochaetales bacterium
CGGTGCGCGACGTGTTCGGGATTCTGTCGCAGATCGACGATCCCGCCGTGCTCGACGGCTACACCGCTCCGTTTCCGGACGAGCGCTACCTCGCTGGCGCGCGGCGCTTCCCGGCGCTGGTTCCGCTGCTCCCGCAGCACCGCGCGGAGCGCGAGGCCAATGACCGCGCGTGGGCGGTGCTCGAAGCGTTCGAGCGGCCGGTGCTGACGGCGTTCAGTGACGACGATCCGGTGACAAGCGGCGGCGAGAAGACGTTCCAGACCCGCATCCCGGGCGCGCGCGGCCGAGAACACGTGACGATCGCCGGCGGCGGGCACTTCCTGCAGGAGCAGCAGCCGCGCGCGTTCAGCGAGGCGATCCTGCGTTTCGTGCGCGAGACCGCCCGATCCGTCCTTCCCCCGCAGCGAGCCGAGGAGTCCCCATGCAGGTCATCAACGAAGTCTTCCCGTCCGACCCGGCGCAGATCGCCGAGCTGATGAAGCCCGGTCCCGATGGGCCCATCTTCATGGTGAACCTGCTGAAGTTCAAGGAGCGGGCGGAGTACGAAGACGGCCGTGCGAGCGACCTCACGGGCCGCGAGGCCTACATGATCTACGGCCGCGCCGTGGCGGAGCTGCTGCAACAGTTCGGCGGCCGCGGGATCTTCGCCGCCGACGTGACCTTCCTGTCGCTCGGGCAGGTCGAGACGCTGTGGGACGAGGTGGCGATCGCGATGTATCCGAAGCGCGGCGACATGGTCCGGATGTCGCTGTCCGAGGAATGGCGCGCCATCGCGGTGCACCGAACCGCCGGCCTCGCCGGCCAGCTCAACATCGAGACCGTCGTGGCGCCCGGCGCGTTCGGGTCGGACTGGATCGGGAAGCTGCTCGGAGCGAAGGGCGGACCGTGACGGGGTGGCTGCGCCGGATCGTTTTGGCGGTTGCGGTGCTGGCGCTGCTCGGTGTCGCCGCGTTCCGGCTGTTCGAGCGGCCGATCGCCGAGGCCGCGTTCCGGCGCGGAATCCAGGATCTCATCGGGCGCGATCCCAGCGCCGAGTTGCCCGACGGACTGCACGTCTATGTCTGCGGCAGCGGATCGCCGATGCCGGATCCGCAGCGCGCGGGGCCGTGCCTCGGCGTACTCGCCGGCTCGCGGGCGTTCGTGTTCGACACCGGTTCGGGCGGCGTGCGCAATCTTGCGCGCATGGGCTTTCCGGTCGGGCGTGTCGAGCGCGTGTACCTGACCCACCTGCACTCGGACCACATCGACGGGCTCGGCGAGACGATGCTGCAAGCGTGGGTGGGGGGCACCCGCCGGACTCCCCTGCCGGTCTCGGGACCGCGCGGCACGGCGGAGGTGGTGGCCGGCTTCAACGCCGCCTATCGCATCGACAGCGGGTACCGGACGGCGCACCACGGGCCGGAGATCGCCGATCCCGAAGGTTTCGGCCTCGCCGCCGACGAGATCACGCTGCCGCGCGAGCCCGGCGCGCGCGCCGTCGTGTTCGACGACGACGGACTCGTGATCACGGCGATCGCCGTCGATCACAGTCCCGTCGAGCCGGCGTTCGGCTACCGCATCGACTACCGGGGTCGCTCGGTCGCGTTCAGCGGAGACACGGTCTACCACGAGGGCTTCGTCGCGGCGGCCCGCGACGTGGACGTGCTCTTCCACGAGGCGCTGCAACCGACGATGGTGACCGCCATGGGCGAGGCGGCGGCCGCGCGCGGGCAAACCCATCTGGCCAAGATTTTTGGCGACATCCTCGACTATCACGCAACCCCGGAAGACGCCGCGCGCGCCGGCGCCGAGAGCGGCGCCCGCGAGGTGATCCTCTATCACATCGTGCCGCCGCTGCCGGTGCGGCTGTTGCACGCCGCCTTCCTCGGCGATGCGGAGGAGTTCTTCGACGGGCCGATCGAGATCGCCGACGACGGGCTGCTGGTGAGCCTGCCGGCGGACAGCGACGAGATCCTCGAGCGCAACGTGCTGCGCTGACGGATCCGAGACCAGACGGAACCGGTCACTCCGTAGGTCTAGAATGCCTTTGGCAGTCGCAGCGTGGCACCCGGACGCACGGCGAAGCGCTCGACATGGCCGGTCAACTGCGTGCCGTCCACCTCGACGATGGCGTGCAGGTGCAGGGTCGTACCCGGATGCGTGAGCTGGCCCACGGAATCGTCAGCCCGAAAGCCCACCAGCGTGGCCGTCACGCCGTCGGTCGGCTCGAACACGTAGGGTGCCTGTGCCTCGGTCAGCCGCACCCCGGGGCGCATCGGGCACGCGCCGTGGAGCACGTGCAGCCGGAGGTCGAAGAGCTCCCCCCGCAGCGCAATCGGGAAGGGTGTCGCGACGCTCACGCCGGCCGCCGCCGCGGCTTCGGCGACGAAGGTCTCGAACGCGGCCTGCCCGAGATCGGCATCGACGGGCACCTCCGTCCACTCGGACACGTTCGCCACGGTCAACCACGCCGCCCCCTCGCCGGCGCCGTCGATCGTCTCGAACGCCGCACCGCTCGTCCGCGAGAGCATCGCCTTCCCGTCGTAGACCGTGATCTCCCCCTCGAGGCCGACGGCTGCCCCCACGGCGATCGCACCGGGCTGCGCGAGCACTTCGTCGAGCGCGACACGGGCCTGCGCGCTCTCTGCGCCCGCCGTCATCACGGCGTGCATCGTGCCGTAACTCTTCACGCCGCCAGAGGCGGTCACCGTCTCGCCCGCCCGGGTCGCGGGCGAGGTGCTCGACTCGCCGCACGCCATCAGCAGGAGCGTGATCCCGAGGTAGGCGCCTCGTTGCCGGGTGCTCTTCATGAGGATTCTCCACTTGCTCGAGGCGGGCTCCGCGGCCAGCGCATCGCCGAAGATCTCGGCCGCGGGGTGCGCCATGGTTTGCCTTTCGCCAGTCCTGAATGCAGGGCACGTGCCACGACGCGGTGGCCATCCAGCCGGCTCCGGCTGCGCTCGTGCCGAAATGCCCCGTGGCGGGATTTCCTGTCACTTCGCGCTCCCTCGACTTTCGGGTTCTCGCGTGTCTCATCGTGTTTGCGGGTCTCGGGCACCTGCTGTCCGAGGTGCTGATGACCTGCGCCGAGGCCTTCGACACGCCCGAGTCCGTGTTCCTGCACCGCCTGAGCGGCGGGCGCTGGTTCCACCAGCTCGGGGGCGACGAGTTCTGCTTCAGTACCTCGTGCTGGGCGTTCTCGTAGCAGCGCTGTTCCTCACGCGAGCGTGAGGGCCCTCCTTCCATCGGGGCCTTGTCGGGCCAGACGAACGCGGGATCTCCCGGGTTGTTGGGCCGTCCTCTTCGTGCGCACCATGGTCGAACACCTCCCCCTTGCCCCTACCCCTCTTCGAGGAGATCCACGGAGACGGCGCTTTCGCCTTCATGAAAATTCATGGAGTCATCGCAAGCCCTCGAACCCAAACGACCAGCAGAGCCTGGTCGCACTTTTCGTCCTATCCGTTCCCGGACGTGGAGGTCTGCGCAGACCGAGCCTGTATACGCATTTCTGCGTCGAAAGGCTTCTTCGGCCTCGAACGAGGCCGGAGCGATGACGCGCGGACCGGCCAGGACCTGGAACGCTTCCACTTCGCCCCCCCGCAGTGCCGACCACAGCGAGTCTCTACCCGATCGCCGTCCACGCCATCCCGAAATCTCCGTTTCGTCCTCGAAACGACACGAGTCTCGGGAACCAGCCGACACCATCTCGCCATCGCGACCGCCTATAAAGGGTGCTCCTAGCGATGGATGGAAGGAACGCCCGATGCTGCGACTGCCTCTCCTGCCCCTGCTGCTCGGCGCAGTCGCCCTCCTGCCCCTGAAGGCCGACGCCGTCGAGGTCGTAGCCGGCACCATCCTGGTCGCCGATCCGGGCCGAAACGGCGTCATCGCGATCGACCCGCTGACGGGCGAGCAGCAGGTGCTGTCCTCGGGCGGCCTGTTCGTCGAACCCACGGGCATCACCGTCGATCCGCAGAGCGGCGACATCCTCGTGGCCGACAGCGGCGGCCCCTCCGGCCAGGGCGGCGTGATCGCGGTCTCGCCGCTCGACGGTGGGCAGCGCCCAGTCAGCCTGGACGGAGTCTTCGCCGAGCCGTCCGGGGTGACGATCGACGCCAACGGGAAGGCGCAGGTGGCGGACGCGTTCTCGGGCCTGATCACGGTCGACCTCGCCACCGGCGCGCAGACTCTGCTCGCCAGCGTGCTCGTCAGTGACGTCGCGGTGGGACCGCTCGGCAGCCGGCCGCTCGGCGGAAACCTGTTCGCGATCGAGCCGTCCACCCGGACGCTCTACCGCTTCAACCGCTTCGGGGCCAGCTCGGGCACGATCGAGCCGGTCAGCCAAGGGGGGGACTTCCTCGCGCCCTTCAGCATCGCCGCCCAGCGATGTCGCTTCTTCGCCAACCCGGGAGGCAACGGCGCCATCTACGTGGCGGACGCCGGCAACACCGGGGGCGCGCTCGACGGCAAGGTGGTGGTGGTGCGCACGGATGCCTTCGATTCGGGCAACCCCAGCGGCAATCAGGAGATCCTCTCGCAGGGCGGCGAGCTCGTGGATCCGACCGGGATCGCCTTCACGGAAGCGACCTGCGGCGATCTCGTCGTCGTGGACGGGGGCGCCGCGAACGGGGCAGGCGCGGTCCTGCGCATCGACGTCGAAACCGGAGCGCAGTTCGTCGTCAGCACGGGGCAGGAGCTGGTGGAGCCGCGAGCGATCGCGGTCTTTCCGCTGGTGAACTCGCCGACGGCGGCGCCGGAAACGTTCGCGATCGATCGGGAGAGCCGGGCGGTCCTGCGCGTGGATCCCGCCACCGGAACGGCGACGACGCTCAGCGCCGACGGCTTGCTCGAGCAACCCGAGGCCCTGCTCGTCGCGCCCGACGGGGGTCCGGTGTACGTCGCAGACCGCGGGGTCGCTCCGGCCGGCCCGGGCGCCGTCGTTGCCATCGACCGAGACACGGGAGCCCAGCGCATCGTCACGAGCGGCGGCAACCTGCTCGATCCTGTCGATCTGGTCCTCGATGCGACCGGCAACCTGCTGGTCCTCGATCAGGGCCAGAACGGCATCGTGCGGGTCGAGCCCGATACGGGCGCCCAAACCCTCGTTCCGCTGGCGCTCGTGGGACTTTCCGGGATCGCTGTGAACCGCGGGACGGGCGAAGTCTGGGTGGTCTCTGCCAACGATGCCACGCTCTATCGGGTCGATCTCGCCACCGGCACGGCAGAGCCTCGCAGCGGCGGTGGATTGCTGCGGATGCCCCAGGCCGTGGTCGCGACCCCGGAAGGAAAGCTCGTCATCGCCGACGTGGATCCCGGCGCGGCCGGCATCCTCGTCGAGGTCGATCCCGCTCTCTTCGACACCGGGAATCCCGGATCGAATCAGACGCTTTTCGCGAGCGGGGCACCGCTCAGCGAGCCCTCGGGCCTCGTCCGGGAGGTCACGGGCGATTTCCTGGTGAGCGACCGCGTGGCCGGGCTGCTGCGCGTGAGCGGTGCGTCGGGCAACCCCGTCGTGGTCGGCGCGGAAGACCCTCTCGACGCCCCCGACGACGTCTCCGTGGCGCCCGTCACGCTCCAACCCGGGTCGCTCATCGTCGCGTCGGGCCCCTCGATCCTGCAGGTGGACCCGACGACGGGCTTGCAAAGTGTGCTCAGCAGCCGCGGCCTGCTCTCCTTTCTGACGGACGTGACGGTCGAGCCCGGCGGAACGACAGCCCTCGCGCTGGCGGGCGGCACCTCCGTTAGTCTGGTCCGGGTCGATCTGACCACCGGCACGCAGTCTCTCATCACCAGGGCGAACTTCATGCAGTGTCCGGCGCAGGTCGCCGTCGCCGGCGCGGAGACCGCGCTCGTCGCCGACGTCTGCTCCCAGACTGTGATCGCCGTCGACCTCACGTCCGGCACGCAGAGAATCGTCGGCGCTTTCACGCCGCAAGATCCGCGCGGAGTGGTCATCGACAGCTCGACCCCCGAGCAGGACGCGATCGTCGGACTTGCCAACGTGCGGGTCATCATCGGTCCAGGGGGCACCGAGAATCTGGTGAACGCGACGCTCCTCCGCATACGCTTCGAGCCCGATCCCCCGCTCGTGCTCGACACCGTGCTCGACGACAGTCCGCCGCTCGAGCTCTTCGGCCAACTGGCGGAGGATCCCGCTTCGAATGCGTTCCTGGTGGCGAACGGCCGCGGCGTGCTGTCGGTCGACCCAGCCACCGGGGCGAGCGAGACCCTGACGCAGGGTGGCCTCATCGAGTCGGGCCTCAGCGATCTGGTCGCCACCGTCGAGACTCTCTTCCTCGCCGACCTCGCCGACCGCATCGTGGCCGTCGATCGGGCGACCGGCGGCCAGCGACTCGTGTCTTTCGGCGCCCTGCTCGACTTCCCCAGGGGCATCTCCATCCTGCCCGTGCCCGAGCCGGGGCCGGCGACGGGCGCAGTCGCCGCCGTCTCGACGCTGGGCGCGCTCGCAAGTGGCAGGAGGCGGCGGCGCGCGCGTGCCCAGTGCTCCGCACGATAGACGGCGACGCGCTGGCTCGGCGGCACTCCGCTTCACACGACCGTCGGACAAGACCGGCATCGACGCCTCCGTGTGGATGGCGTCAGCTCTACAGCCAGTGTGGCGGAGAGGGAAGAACGCCGAGCGTTGGCCGCTTCGTTGGCAGAGAGGGCAGGAGGATCACTTCCTCTCCGACTTGGCCCACCCGAGCGTGAGCAAGAAGGCGCTATCGACGCGCGCTTCGACGTCGTGCGGAACTCCGCGTTCCCTTGCGAGCAGGTGCCCCACAGACACGACTGCCTCGCGCTCGGGAAGCTGCAGCTGGAGGCCCCGCAGGATCACGGAGAGGCTGTCGGCGAACGACGCGTCGAAGTCGAGGTGGACGTCTTCGACCGCCCGCGCGAGGTGCTCGAAACGGGTTGTCTCTTCGGGCGTGAGCGGGAAGAGCCGCCAGCCCATCGGGCCGTTCTGCTCCTGGAGTCGTGCCGTGTGCTCCTGGCCTTGTACGGATTGGAACGAGTAGTTTCCCACGAGCCGGTAGGCGCGCCAGGCCGAGCGAGCATCGAACCCAAATCGTCTCCTGGTGCGCATCGAGCCCCACGTACGTGATACCGTCCTCCAGGACCGGCTCCTTCGCATGCGGCGCTGCCGCCTTCGAGCGGCAACCCGCGGCAATAGGCCCTCACGGGCCCGTACTGATCCGTTGCGCATGAGCGTGGCGAATGGAGCCGGTCACTCCATAGGGTTCAGGAGTGGCCCGATGTCCGTGACGCGAAGGAAGCCGCCCGCACGCGCGCCGGTAGCGGCGGCCGACGACGACACGGAGCCGGAGGCAGGGCTCGACGGCCGGCGCCAGCGCAGCGAGCGCAGCCGCGAGCAGATCGTCGAGGCGCTCTTCGCGCTGATCCGGGCCGGAGAGATGGCGCCGCGCGCGGCCGCCGTGGCGGATGCCGCCGGCGTGAGCCTGCGCACGGTGTTCCGACACTTCGAAGACATGGAGAGCCTGTACCGCGTGATGGCCGAGCGGATGGAGGCGGAGCTCATGCCGATCGTGCTGGCGCCGTTCGAGGCGCCGGACTGGCGCGGGCGCCTCTCCGAGCTGTTGTCGCGCCGCGCGGACATCTACGAGCGGGTGCTACCGCTGCGCGTCGCGGCCAGCGTGCGCCGCTTCCAGTCGCCGTTCCTGATGGACGACTATCGGCGCTTCCTTCGTCTCGAGCGCACGGGCCTCGCGAGCATCCTGCCCGCCGCGATCCGCGCGGATCGCACGCTCTTCTCCGCGCTCGAGATGGTGACGGGCTTCCAGGCGTGGCGGCGCATGCGGCAGGATCAGGGCCTCTCCCCGGCCGAGACGGAGGCCGTCACGCGCGCGATCGTCGAGCGGCTACTGGACGGACACTGAACGCGGTCGCCATGCGAGCGCCAGGAAGACGGCGATCACCGGGACGCTGACGAGCGACGCGTAGTGCTCCGGCGGATGATGGCCGGCGGCGCCGTGATACGCGTCGTTCGACATGCCGTCGCTCCCGGGGTGTTTCATTCGAGCAGCGCTGTACAGCCCGTGCCGTCGACGAGGTGCAGGACTTCCGACTGATCGCTGGCGGACAGCGCCTGGAACTCGTCGCGGAGCC